>NZ_BAABDS010000009.1:0-85233 GCF_039539745.1 Oceanisphaera sediminis | reverse complement strand
ACTTGCTCTCGCCGGGTGTTTCGGCATGACCTATAAAAACTGGGGAGCCCTCAGCGCCTTCGCGGGAATGACAACAGAACCATGTCTGTTATGCAGCATGACTTATCAAGCGTTATGGAAGGAAAGTGCTTTAGCCTGAGTGTGACTTTATTGGAAAGGCTGCGTTATGCTTTCGGCCATTATTGATGGCTATATAGATATTGGTTAACAAGACTGGGAGTAAAGATAATGAAACTGGCATTTATCGGGCTGGGCGTGATGGGCTTTCCCATGGCGGGGCATCTGCAGCAGGCCGGGCACCAGGTGTGCGTTTATAACCGCAATGCAGACAAGGCGGCCGACTGGGTGTCCCGTCATGGCGGCACCAGCGGCGCGACACCGGCAGAAGCCGCCAAGGGTGCCGACATGGTAATGCTGTGCGTCGGCAACGACGACGACGTGCGTGCCGTGGTGTATGGCGATGACGGCGTGCTGACCGGCATCAAGGCGGGGGCGCTGTTGGTGGATCACACTACTACCTCGGCCATGCTGGCCGAAGAGCTGGCGGTGGCGGCCAGTGAAGCCGGTGCCCGCTTCATCGATGCGCCGGTGTCCGGTGGCCAGCTGGGCGCAGAAAACGGCGCGCTGACGGTCATGGTGGGCGGCGCCGAGGCGGATGTAGCCGACGCCTCGCCGGTGCTGGCGGCCTATGGCAAAAAAGTGACCCGACTGGGCCCGGTGGGTGCCGGTCAGCGCTGCAAGATGGTGAACCAGATTTGCGTGATTGGCGCGGTGCAGGGCATTGCCGAAGGCTTGATGATCGCCAAAAAGGCCGGGCTGGACATTCCTACCCTGATCGACGTGCTGGCCGGTGGTGCCGCCCAGAGCTGGCAGTTGCAGAACCGGGCCCAGACCATGGCCGAAGGCAAGTTCGATTTCGGTTTTGCCGCCCAGTGGATGCACAAGGATCTGGGCATCTGTCTGGACGAGGCCGAGCAGCAGGGATTGACGCTGCCGCTGACCGAACATGTGCATCAGGTATATGAAAAACTGCTGGCCGATGGTCATGGTCGCTGCGATTCCACCGTGGTGATCAAGGATCTTGAGTCCTGAATTCGAGCAATCGATGAGGGCCGGCGGCGGTATTTTGCAGCAGCATCCTCCGTGTTTTGTGCCGAATACCGGTGAGCACTCTGGTAGTCACGAAAGGGGTCGGCTATGCTGTTGTCGTTTGTCGCCGCAGGCCACAGGCACTTTTCCTTGCGGTAATGTGATGTTTTCCGCAGTTTCTGAACAAAACAACGGCACTTGATATTTGGCCTCAAGACAAAGGCTTTGCTTGAGCCTGAAATTTGAATAGAGTGGGCAACCGCTTAATGCCAAGTGAGAAAGGATCCCCTATGAACAAGACTCAGCTTGTCGATGCAATTGCCGCCAAGGCAGATTTGAGCAAGGCTCAGGCCAAGGCAGCACTGGAAGAAGTACTGAACGGTATCACCCAAAGTCTGAAAGAAGGCGATCCGGTGCAATTGGTTGGTTTTGGTACTTTCAAGGTAAACCATCGCGCAGCTCGTACCGGTCGTAACCCCCAGACCGGCAACGAAATCCAGATTGCCGCGGCCAATGTGCCCGCTTTCGTAGCCGGCAAGGCGCTGAAAGACGCCATCAAGTAACGGCTTCCAAACCCGGCTTTCGCCGGGTTTTTTTATTCTCCGCTTGCTCCTCTTGTCCTTCGATTGTTATAACTGAAGCGAGTCTGTTCCCGCTCAAGGGAGGCTATGATGGAAGTGAACGCGATTCGACAGGTGGCAACGCCATGGGCCGGTGCCCGAGGCTTGACCAAGGGTCTGATGCTGACCGAACTGTATCAGAATGTGTGGAATGGCCAACTGGTGCTGTCGATGGGCATGCCCACCGACATCGACACCCCGCCTCAGGTTATCTACCAGCTGAGATTTGATCATCTGTTTGGCTATCGAGTGCTCGAAGGCGCCGATGTGCTGGATTTTATGGACGATGACGAAACTGACAGCGACAGTCAGATCCAGTTGATTACCCCCTCTCGTTTTCTGACCTGGTTTCACCAGCAGAGTCAGGGTACGCATCTGGATGAAGATATTCAGCATTATCGCATTGCGAGCTGGGATTATTGTGTGGACGTACTGGCGGCTCAGGCGCCGCGGGTACAGCGAAAAGCAGGAGTAACATGAAGGGATTTATTCTGGTTGCCCACGGCAGCCGCCGGGCAGCGGCCAACGAAGAAATTGCGGCGTTTGCCCAAAGTCTGACGGCGACCATGGCCGGGCGCTTCGAGCTGATGACTCATGCGTTCTGGGAGTTGGCCGAGCCTGCTCTGGATCAGGCGATTGACCAGCAGGTAGCCGCCGGTGCCAAAGACATCACCTTGTTCCCGTATTTTCTGGCCGAAGGCCGGCATGTGGTCAATGACCTGCCCTCGGTGGTGGTACAGAAGCGGGAGCAGTATCCCGACGTCAATCTGACTCTGTTGCCCCATCTCGGTGCCCTGCCGGGGTTTGCCGACTGGCTGGGGCAACAGCTTTAATCGATTCCCGAACGAAAAAAGAGCCGCTTAAGCGGCTCTTTTTCTTCAGGGCCTGGCCAGATGCCAGACACCGAACTTGCCATCTCCCGACATATCACCCGCTTGCATGTCTTGTTTCCACAGGTACAGCGGCTGTCCCTTGTAGCTCCACTGCAGGCTGCCATCGGCCCGGGTCACTATGCCGTAGTCGCCGTCGGCCTGATCATCGGCGGTGGCGGCCAGCGGTGGCCAGTTATCGGCACAGCTGTCGTTGCAGTTACTCATTCCGGCCTGGTCTTTATCGAACACATACAGGCTCATGCCGACGTCGTTGGTCAGTATTGCTCCCTCCGGGGTATCGGCCATCTGCACCGGCGCCGCCAGTGCCTGCAGGCTGACGGCCAGGGTTAAACCGATCAGTGCTTGCTTGAACATAGCTCCTCTCCTTGAAGGTTGATTGCCGAATAGATGCGTTACAGAATCGCAACTGGCACCTGATTAGAGAGTAGGCGGTTTTCATGCAAGCTGGTGCCGGCTGCCCTTGTTGCCTGAGCCGGATCGACCAATAAAAAAGAGGCCGGATGGCCTCTTTTTGGTACCTGACGTTCAGCGGGTGACGCTTATTGCTGCTGCTCGCGGGCGATGGCGCGATAGGCGATATCGCTGCGGCAGAATACACCTTGCCACTCAATCTGGCGGGCGGCGACGTAGGCGTTGGCCTGGGCCTCGGTCACGGTATTGCCCAGGGCGGTGGCGCACAGCACCCGGCCGCCGGAGGTAACCAGCTCGCCGTCCTTGAACTTGGTACCGGCGTGAAACACCTTGGCGACATCGGTTTCGGCCGGAATGCCGGTGATGACATCATTCTGACGGTAGTGGCCGGGATAGCCACCGGCGGCCAGCACCACGCCCACGGAGGCGCGGGGGTCGAAGTCGGCGGTCACCGTGTTCAGCTCACCCTTGCAACCGGCCAGGCACAGTGCCACCAGATCGGACTGCAAACGCAGCATGATCGGCTGGGTTTCCGGATCGCCGAAGCGGCAGTTGAACTCGATCACCTTGGGCTGACCGGCCTTGTCGATCATCAGGCCGGCATAGAGGAAGCCCTTGTAAACATGGCCTTCTTCCGCCATGCCACGTACGGTCGGCATGATCACCTGTTCCATGATGCGATCATGGATTTCCTGCGTCACCACCGGGGCCGGGCTGTAGGCGCCCATGCCACCGGTGTTGGGGCCGGTATCACCGTCGCCGACGCGCTTGTGATCCTGGCTGGTGGCCATCGGCAGCACGTGCTCGCCGTCGACCATCACGATGAAAGAGGCTTCTTCACCGTCGAGAAACTCCTCGATCACCACCCGGCTGCCGGCGTCGCCGAAGGCATTGCCGGCCAGCATGTCGCGTACCGCGGCTTCGGCTTCTTCCAGCGTCATGGCCACGATAACGCCCTTGCCGGCGGCCAGGCCGTCGGCCTTGACCACGATGGGGGCGCCTTTCTCGCGCAGGTATGCCAGGGCCGGCTCCACCTGGGTGAAGTTCTGATAGTCGGCGCTGGGAATCTGCTGGCGAGCCAGAAAATCCTTGGTGAAGGCCTTGGAGCCTTCCAGCTGGGCCGCAGCCGCACTGGGGCCGAAAATGGTCATGCCGTCGGTTTCGAAGGCGTCGACCACACCGGCTACCAGCGGGGCCTCGGGGCCGACGATGGTGAGGCCGACCTGTTCTTTTTTGGCGAAGGCCAGCAGATCCTGAATGTCGGTGGCGGAAATGGCCACGTTGGTCAGGCTGGGTTCGAGCTCGGTGCCGGCATTGCCGGGCGCCACGAATACCTGGCTGACGTTGGGAGACTGGGCGGCTTTCCAGGCCAGGGCGTGTTCACGACCGCCACCGCCGATTACCAATACCTTCATGGTCTGTTCCTTAAACTGTTAACGCGAAAACGGGGGAGAGAGCCGAGGGGACGGAAGGGCTCGCCACGCCGACACGCCGTAAACCCATCCCTGGGGGCTCGGACATGCCATCCCTGGCATGTCACGGTCGGCTTAGGCGATTCCCTTCCATCCCCTCTTGCATTCGAGCCGCCTGCCTGGCGGTGAACGCGGTCTCCTGCCTGTTAGTGGCGGAAGTGGCGCATGCCGGTGAAGACCATGGTCATGCCGTGTTCGTCGGCGGCCTGGATCACTTCGTCGTCACGCATGGAGCCACCCGGCTGGATCACACAGCTGATGCCGGCGGCAGCGGCGGCGTCGATGCCGTCACGGAACGGGAAGAAGGCGTCGGACGCCATCACCGAACCTTCTACCTTCAGAGCTTCATCGGCGGCCTTGATGCCGGCGATTTTGGCCGAGTAGACGCGGCTCATCTGACCGGCGCCCACGCCGATGGTCTGGGCACCCTTGGCGTAGACGATGGCGTTGGACTTGACGTACTTGGCCACTTTCCAGCAGAACAGCAGATCCTGCAGCTCTTCCTCGGTGGGCTGGCGCTTGCTGACTACCTTGATATCGGCCAGATCGATCATGCCCTGATCCCGGTCCTGCACCAGAATACCGCCGTTGACGCGCTTGATATCACGGCCCTGGGTCTTGGCGCCCCACTGGCCGCATTCCAGCAGGCGGACGTTTTTCTTGTCGGCCACCACGGCCCGGGCTTCGGCGGAGATGCTGGGCGCGATAATGACTTCTACAAACTGGCGCTCGACAATGGCCTTGGCCGTGGCTTCGTCCAGCTCGCGGTTAAAGGCGATGATGCCACCGAAGGCGGAAGTCGGGTCGGTCTGGTAGGCGCGATCGTAGGCTTCCAGCAGATTATCGCCCAGTGCCACACCACAGGGGTTGGCGTGCTTGACGATCACACAGGCCGGCACGTCGAATTCCTTCACGCATTCCAGGGCGGTATCGGTATCATTGATGTTGTTGAACGACAGCTCTTTGCCCTGCAGCTGGGTGGCGGTGGCAACGGACGCTTCATCGATGTCGTTTTCCACGTAGAAGGCCGCGCTCTGGTGGCTGTTTTCGCCGTAGCGCAGATCCTGCTTCTTGGTGAACTGGTAATTGATGGTGCGCGGGAAGGCGGAGTCTTCGCTGGCAGCATGATAGGCCGGCACCATGGTGCCGAAGTAGTTGGCAATCATGCCATCGTACTGGGCGGTGTGCTCGAAGGCGGCGATAGCCAGATGGAAACGGGTGGCCTGGGTCAGGCTGTTGTTGCCGGCATCCATTTCGCTCAGCAGGCGGTCGTAATCGCCGGCGTTGACCACGATGGCCACGTCGTTGTGGTTCTTGGCGGCGGCGCGCACCATGGTCGGGCCACCGATATCGATGTTTTCGATCGCATCTTCGAGGGTGCAACCGGCCTTGGCCACGGTGTTGGCGAAGGGGTAGAGGTTAACCACCACCATGTCGATGGGCTGGATGGCATGCTCGGCCATGATGGCGTCGTCCTGACCGCGACGGCCGAGAATGCCGCCGTGTACCTTGGGGTGCAGGGTCTTGACCCGGCCGTCCATCATTTCCGGAAAACCGGTATAGTCGGATACTTCGGTGACCGGCAGGCCCTGTTCGGCCAGCAGGCGGGCGGTGCCACCGGTAGACAGCAGTTCTACGCCGCGGGCGTGCAGGCCCTGGGCGAAGGCGACGATGCCGTGTTTGTCGGACACACTCAGCAGAGCACGGCGAATGGGTCGAGCAGTTTCCATGGGTTCTCGTTCCTTTAACGATCAATCGGGGGGTTTGGTAAAATCGACAACCGGGTCATAATGCCGACTTTACCAAACCGCCTGGTACGCCAGAACGGGCGGCATATTCTACTGTATTTTGCCATGGCTTGTGTGACTATTTGCTTTGGTGTCAAGAGATTTCATGTGTAACGAAACGCGGTTTTCAGCACCTGCCAGGCAGGGAAGGGAGTAGTAGCAAATGTTTCGGATTGGTGAGCTGGCCAAACACTTTGGGGTGAAGGCCGACACCCTGCGTTTTTACGAGAAGGAAGGCTTGCTGTCACCCAGCCTGCGTACCCCGGCGGGCTACCGGCTGTACAGCGAGGAAGACAAGCGGCGGCTGCATTTCATTCTGCGCTGCAAGCGGGTCGGCTTTACTCTCAAAGAGGTGGATGAGCTGCTGTCGCTCAGGGTCAGCAGCTGCAAGGTGACTTGTCGCGAGGTCAAGGCGGTGGCCGACGCCAAGATTACCGACGTGGAAGAGCGGATCCGGGAGCTGGAGCAGTTTCGTGATTCGCTGCGCCAGTTGTCCGACGCCTGCTGTGGCGGCCTGGAAAGCGCCGAGCACTGTTCCATTCTGGAAGCACTGGACGGCAAGCAACTTACCGCCGAGAATAACGCCCGTTAACGCCCCCTGATACGGCAGCATTCGCCGCCGTTCTTTTTTGCTCGTCTTTATCAGGGCAGGAACTTTCCTGTCCGCTCTGCTTTGTGCCGCCGTCGGCATCGATCACAGGAGTTGTTTATGCATTCTCGTTTTGGCTGGGGACTGAGTGTCAGCCAGTGGTTTATCTTTTTAATGGCCAATGCCCTGGCGCTGCCCATTATTCTGGGGCAGGCCTTTGGCCTGGACAGCGGCGAGATTGCCGGTCTGATGCAGCGCACCCTGATGCTGGTGGGGTTGAGCTCGCTGTTGCAGTCGGCGCTGGGCCATCGTTACACCATTGCCGACGGTCCGGCCGGCTCCTGGGCCATCGTGTTTGTGGTGATGGCCTATATCGGCAAAGAGCAGGGACACGACAGCGCCGAGACCCTGCAGTTGCTGGCCGGTGGCGTACTGGTGGCCGGAGCCATCATGCTGGTGCTGGGTCTGGCCCGACAGGTACACCGGTTGTTGTTTCTGTTTACTCCACTGGTGACCGGCTGTTTCATGCTGTTGCTGGTGATCCAGCTGGCCGGGGTGTTCGTACGCGGTATGGTGACCGATCCGCGTAGCGGCGTGATCAGCCTGCCGGTGGCGCTGGTGGGCTTGCTGGTGTTTCTGGGCGTCCTGCTCTGCTCTTTCAGCCGTCATTCGCTGTTGCGCACCTATGCGGTCATGGTCGGCATAGTGGCGGGCTGGGCAGCGTTCGCGCTGTTCGATCTGGCTAACACGACCCTGCCCGAGGCGGCATCGGGACTGCAGTGGCCCGCGCTGTTTGCCTTTGGTCCGCCCCGGCTGGACAGCGGCATGCTGATTGTGGCGGTGCTGTTTTCATTGCTGTTGTTTTCCAACCAGGTGGCGGCGGTGTCGGCCATCAGCGCGGTGGTGAGCGAGAAGCAGCCGGATCTGGACCGGGTCATCAACCGCAGCAGTTGGGCGTCGGGGCTCAGCCATTTCATGGCCGGCAGCCTCTCGACCATTGCCGTGGTACCGCTGCCGGTGACCGCCGGCTTCGTACAGCTCACCGGCGACAGCCGACGCGGCCCCTTCATGCTGGCCTGTGTGCTGCTGGCACTGGTAGCCCTGTTCCCGCAGGCGGTAGGCTTTCTGTCACTGCTGCCGGCGCCGGTGGCCAATGCCGCCCTGCTGGCCACCTTTATCAAGCTGGTGGCACTGGCCTTTCAGATGCTGACCAAACAGCCGCTGGACAACCGCTCCAGCACCATCATCGGGGTGTCGCTGTTGCTGGGGGTGGGCTGTATGTTCCTGCCGCCGGAGCTGTATCGTCACCTGCCGGGCCTGGCCCAGTACCTGCTGGGCAACGGCCTGCTGACCGGTACCCTGCTGGCGCTGAGCATGGAAAAGCTGTGGCCGACTCAGCGTTAACGGATCACCAGCACGGTGCAGTCGGCGTGACGCACCACCTTTGATGCATTGGAGCCAAGGAGGTAGGTCTTGGCTCCGGGGCGGGAGGCCGGCATCACGATAAGCTCGATGTCGTGCTTTCTGGCCTGGGCGAGAATGGTGTCGTACACCACCCCGTGCTTGATGCGGATTTTCCCCTGATGCTCTGCCGGAATATTGGCCTGCATGAAGTCGTCGAGCTGCTGTTCGACGACCTTGTTCAGGTTGTCGATCAGCTCGCTGGAATACAGCGGCGCGGCGGCATGGTGAATGCGGGCCGAATTGACGTACAACAGGTGGATCTGCCCCTGTGGGTGGCACAGTTTCAGGGCCGACGCCACAACCTGCGGGTAGAGCGCCTGATGCTCGAAATCCAGCGGTAACAGTATTTGCTTGAACATAAGTGCGTTATCCCATCAGTTTGTTAGGCAGCCAGGTGACGAGTTCCGGCACCAGCATGCAGAGCACCAGTACGCCCAGCTTGAGCATGACAAAGGGCAATACCGACTTGTAGATGTCCATCATGGTCACCCCGGGAGGCGCTATGCCCTTGAGGTAGAACAGGGCGAAGCCGTAGGGCGGGGTCTGCACCGCTATCTCTATGTTCAGAATCATCAGAATACCGAACCAGATAGGATCGTAGCCCAGGCCGATGGCGATAGGGGTAAACAGCGGCGCACAGATCAGCACGATGATCATCTCGTCGATGATGAACCCGAGCAGCAGCATGATGAGCTGCATCATCAGGATGATCATGATGGGGGGCAGATCCAGACCGGCGGCAAAGTCGGCCACCATGCCCTGTACGCCCATCAGCAGGTGAAAGTTGCTGAACACCGAGGCGCCCAGCACGATCCAGATGGCCACGCTCACCAGCAAGGCGGTTTCGATACCGGAGCGCTTCATCATCTTGAGCTTGAAACGCTTGTACATGATGGCCAGCAACAGGGCACCGACCACACCGATGGCACCGGATTCGGTGGGAGTGGCAATGCCGGTGATGATGCTGCCCAGCACCAGCATGATCAGGCCCAGCGCCATGAAGCCGTCGCGCAGGGTGATGAAGCGCTCGCGGGCGTTTTTGGGCACGTCCAGGGCATGGCCCACGGGGGCACGGCCGGGGTTCAGTTTGCAGGAGATCACCACATAGAGCACCATGACGGTGATGGAGATCAGTGCCGGCACCAGGGCGGCGACGAACATCTTGCCGACCGAGGTCTGGGTGGTGGAGCTGAACAGTATCATCGGAATGCTGGGCGGGATCAGTATGCCCAGCCCACCGCCGGCCATGATCACACCGAGTGCCAGCTTCTTGTCGTAGCCGCGCTCCAGCATGGGGCGCAGTGCTATGCTGCCGGAAGTCATGATGCCGGCACCGATGATGCCGACCATGGCACCGATCATGGAGCAGACGCCGATGACGCTGATGGCCAGTGAACCGCGAATACGGCCGATAACCAGCTGGCTGGCCTTGAACATGGCATCGCCGATGCCGGAGCGGGTCAGCAGCTGGCCCATGTAGATATAGAGCGGAATCGCCAGCAGCACGAAGCTGAACAGGGTGCTCTCTATGGTCGTCGGTATTATGTTGAAAATACCCTCGCCCCAGGTGGCATAGCCAATCAGCATGGCCACGCCACCCAGCGCCAGGCCGACCTGGGCACCCAGCGCAAAGGAAATCAGTACGCCCAGCAACAGCAGGCCGGTCAATAACTCGATACTCATTATTCTTCGTCCTCGGACAGCAGGGGCTCACCGGTGATCAATTGCCAGAGGTCTTTCAGCATGTCACTGGACAATTGCAGTAAAAACAGCAGGGCGGCGGCGGTGACCATCACCCAGAAGTGGCCGATGGAAGGACCCCATTCGGACTGGCGGGTATAGCCGAAGTCGATGGCCTCCAGCGCCTTTTCCCAGCTTTTGCTGGCCACTATGATTAAAAAGAATCCGCCCAGGGTATTGGACACCAGATCGAAGATGTTCTTGGTTCGCTGGGATACCGACAGGTAGAGGATATCGACGTTGATATGCGCTTTTTTCAGCTGGCCACTGGCACCGCACAGGGCGCCGATATAACCGAACAGAAACAAAGACACGTCGTAGGCCCACATGGTCGGGCTGTTGAGTACGTAACGGGAAAACACTTCAAAGGCAAGGGTCGCCGCCAGCAGAGGAAGGGCCAGGGCGATGGTCTGACCGACGGTCGACACCAGGAGCCCGACCCCTTTGCACCATAAACAAAGTAGTTTTTTCATTATGCATCCATGGAATGAAAACAGCAGCCCCGCCGCAGCGGGGCTATCTCATCGGAAGTGGGTTACTTCATCAGCTTTACGAGGCGAGAGCTGTATTGGTCGGTCTCGCCATAGTGAGCCCAAACGGCTTCGGCCGCCTGCTGCCACTGGGCCTGGTCGGCCTCAGACGCCTCGGGGCTCCAGATCATGCCCATTTTCTGCATGTCGGCGACAGCTTCCTTTTCCCACAGAACAGATTTTTCTGCCTGCTGGGCGGCGTGCCATTTGCTGGCATCACGCACGACCTGTTTCAGGTCGTCCGGCAGCTTGTTCCAGGAATTCTTGTTCACCAGCACGGGCAGGGCCTGGGCGCTGGACACCGGCAGCGGATACATGAACTTGGCGACTTCGGCGAAGTTGCCGTCGCGGTGGTCGATCAGGTTGGAGCCGATGGTGCCGTCAATCACCCCGGTGGCCAGGCTGGTATACGTTTCCCCCCAGGCCAGGTTAACCGGCGAGGCACCCAGCTCGCGGAAGAAGCGGCCGTAGGCGCCCGGAGCACGGATCTTCAGGCCCTTGAAGTCTTCGACAGACTCGATCTTGGTCTTGGTGATGACGTAGACGCCGGGCTGGAAGTAGGGAGCCAGCCACACCAGGCCATGGCGGTCATAAGCCTCGGTCAGTACCTCGGACCAGCCTTTTTCATAGAACTGGGCGTTCAGCTCTTCCAGAGTACCGCTGGAGCCGGGCAGACCGACCTCGACCACGCCGAAGGGGATTTCACCCGCATGCATGGGCTGAAAGGGGGCAGCCATGTCGAGCAGGCCGGATTTGGTGGCACCGATAATGCCGTTGGTATCGACGCCTTCACCGGCATAAAGCATGTTGATTTTCATGCGGCCGTTGGAGTCGGCTTCTATCTTGTCGGCAAAAGACTGATAGACATCGCCGAAGGCGGTGCCGCGGGAATAGAGGTTGGTAAAGCGCCAGGTCACGTCGGCGGCCATGGCCTCCATGGTGGCGCCCATGCCGGCAACGGCAATCAGGGAGGCGGCGATTTTGGTGCGGGTGGAGCTCCAGATACGAGTCATGTTGTAGTCCCTTGTGTTATCACATTCCATTGCTCTGAGGTGAACTCAAAGTCTGTTTTGGTGTTTTGGTATCGATTCCCCCCTTGGGGTGACATGCAGTCTGCGCCAGCCTCCAAAGGGGATAAATACATAATCATTCATGTTTGGTTTGAACTCAGTCAAACAAACAGCGGGAAACTACGCGATTATCAGCAGTAAGCACCATAATGGTGCATAAATGAAGCAGATTAGTTTGCCGTTGTGTGAGGTGGGTCACGCAGCGGAGCCGGCCGAAGGCCGGACTCGGGGCGCAATACCGCTCAGTTAACGGGATCGATTGGCTTTCAAGCCGACCTTCTGCGCCATGGATGGCGCGGAGGGTCGGCGGAGCAGATTCCTTTATTTTCTCTGATGCCAAGGAGTTGCCTGTTAACGTCGTTTACAGGCAACAGAGATCGACTGCCACGACCATGGAATGCCATGGACGGCATTTCCTGAGCCCTCAGGGGGCAGCTTGCTGCCTGCATCAAGTTTGGTGATGGACCAAACATCCAGTGAATGTTTGCAGCCATCGCCAAGCGCAGATGGCCTTAGCCCATGGCGTGTCGTGGGAGGCAGCTGTGTTGCCTCTGAGCTCGGGTTTAAAAATGATCAGATCTTTATTCAAATTGGTATTAGGACTCAGGGCGCGGCTTTCAGGTGGGCGTGCAGCAGTTGCAGAAACAGCGATTTCAATCGGCTCTGGCGACCATGCAGGCGGGTGATGGCGGTAATGCCCAGATCATGATTTTTCTGCTCCGGCAGCAGCGCTTTCATGCGACCGCTCTCGACCCAGCGGCGGGCGAAGCTCTCGGGCAGAAAGCCGATGTACTGACCCGACAGGATCAAGGCGGCTCTGGGTTCGTAATGATAGGCTCGCCCCGCCAGGCGCATGTCGGCCAGTTGGGCGCTGGACTCGGCATTGGTGTAAATGCCGGGGTGGATCAGCTTGCTGTCGGCCAGCTGCTGCGTGATGTCCTCGTCGTTGTCGACCGCGAACAGCGGGTGGCGATCGCTGCAATACAAAAAGCAGCGCACCTTGTACAGATGATGGTACTCCAGCCCTTCCAGATCCCGGTGATAGTGAATAAAGCCGATATCCGCATCTTCATTCAATACTCGCCGTTCTATCTCGCCCATGTGGGCGACGTCCACGCTGACATTGACGTCGGGTGCCTGACAGCCCAGCGCCGCAAACACATCGGCCATCGGGAACTCGTCTTCCAGCCAGATGTTGTCACTGGAGACTATTTTCAGCTCGCCGGTCAGTTGCTCGTGCAGCTCGTTAACGGTGTAGCGAAATTCTTCCAGCTTAGAAAACAGCCGTTTGGCGGACTCGTAGATCACCATGCCGTCGTCGGTGAGGGCAAACCCGGAGCGGCCTCGTCGGCAGAGCTTGAGCTTGAGCCGGTTTTCCAGGTTGGCCATGTGCACGCTGATGGTGGAGCGACTGATATTGAGCTCGGTCTCGGCCGCCGAAAAGCCGCCGCATTCCACCACCGTCTTGAACAGCTTCAGCAGACGTATTTCATAATCACCGATTTGGCCCAGTACGGGACGGTTTGGCTGGCTCATAGTTTGATAATCTTAAATGTGAATGTTGATACGTGATCATTTATGCGACTTTGAGCGCAAGGCTAACATGCAATCAAAATATGGCCAACGACGGCGCAGGGGCGGTCACGGTAATCGGCATTTTTAACTCGATTCTGTGATGGCGGTGCCGGTTAGGTGGCCGGTGGTCGGCCCATAGTAACGGGGCGGCATGGAATTACACCGAGCACAGTTTTGAGAGGCACAGTTTCCTATGAGCATGAATTCAGTCAACCGCACGCTGGTAAAGAATGCCGGGCACATTGCCGGCGAATGGTGTCAGGCCGACAGCGGCGCCACCATTGCCGTTTACAACCCGGCCACCGGCGAGCCATTGGGCCAGGTGCCCGACATGGGCGTGTTCGAGACCCGCGCGGCCATCGACGCGGCCAGCCAGGCCCTGGCTGGCTGGTCGGCCCTGGCGCCCAAAGAGCGTGCCCGGCTGCTGCGTGCCTGGTATGACCTTATCATCGAGCACAAGGAAGATCTGGCGCTGCTGATGACCCTGGAGCAGGGCAAGCCGCTGTTCGAGACCCGGGGCGAGGTGATGTATGGCGCTTCCTATATCGAATGGTATGCGGAAGAAGGCAAGCGCGCCTATGGCAAGGTGTTTGCCGCTCCCACTGCCGACAAGCGGGCGCTGAGCATTCAGCAGCCGATAGGCGTCGTGGCCGCCATCACGCCCTGGAATTTCCCCAATGCCATGATCACCCGCAAGATTGCCCCGGCGCTGGCCGCCGGTTGCACCATAGTGGTCAAGCCGTCGGAAGAAACTCCTTTCTCTGCCCTGGCGCTGATGGCGCTGGCCGAGCAGGCCGGCATTCCCGCCGGTGTCATCAACATGATTACCTCCAGCCAGGCCGCCGCCGTGGGCAAAACACTGACCGACGACGACCGGGTACGCAAGCTGTCGTTTACCGGCTCTACCCGGGTCGGCAAGCTGCTCTATGCCCAGAGCGCCGATACGGTGAAGAAACTCAGCCTGGAGCTGGGCGGCAACGCGCCCTTTATCGTGTTCGATGATGCGGATCTGGATGCCGCCGTGGCCGGTGCCGTGATCTCCAAGTTTCGCAATGCCGGCCAGACCTGTGTCTGTGCCAACCGCATTCTGGTGCAGGACGGTATTCACGATGCCTTCGTCGCTCGTTTCAAGGAGGCGGTCGAGCAGTTGGTGGTCGGCAACGGCCTGACTGATGCCACTACCCTGGGCCCGGTGATCAATCAGGCGGCGATCGACAAGATTGTCGGCATGGTCGATACCGCCCAGTCGCAGGGCGCCACCCTGGTGACCGGCGGCCAGCGTCATGAGGCGGGTGCGCTGTTCTTCGCGCCCACCATTCTGACCGGCGTGACCCAGCAGATGGACATCGCCCGTCAGGAAATCTTCGGCCCGGTGGCTCCGGTCATTCGTTTCAAGGACGACGCCGAGGCGATCAATATTGCCAACGATACTCCTTACGGCCTGGCCGCCTATTTCTATACCGAAAGCCACAGCCGCATCTGGAAAGTGGCCGAGGCACTGGAGTACGGCATGATTGGCATCAACGAAGGCATTCTGTCCAACGAAATCGCGCCTTTCGGCGGGGTCAAGGAATCCGGCCAGGGGCGCGAAGGCTCCTCCCAGGGACTGGAAGACTACATGGAAACCAAATATTTGTGCATGGGCGGCATCCGCTAAGCCATCTTTTCAGGAGACAAGACAATGAGCAAGAATCAGCAACTGCAACAGCGTAAAGATGCCGTCTTCGCCCGCGGCATGGGCAACATGGCCGCCGTGTATGTGGATCACGCCAAAAACAACGAAATCTGGGACGTGGAAGGCCGTCGCTATATCGACTTCGCCGCCGGTATCGCCGTGGTCAACACCGGCCACAGCCACCCGCGCATTCAGGCCGCCGTGGCCGAGCAGCTGGGCCGTTTCAGCCACACCTGTGCCATGGTCACCCCCTACGAGAGCGCGGTGGCCCTGGCCGAAAAGCTGGTCGAGCTGGCGCCCGGCGACACCCGCAAGAAAGCCATTTTCGTCACCACCGGAGCCGAAGCGGTGGAAAACGCGGTCAAGATTGCCCGCGCCCACACCAAACGCAGTGGCGTTATCGCCTTCAACGGTGGTTTTCACGGTCGCACCAACATGACCATGGGCCTGACTGGCAAGGTGGCGCCTTACAAGGCCGGATTCGGACCCTTCCCGGGCGAGATTTATCACCTGCCTTACCCGAATGAATATCACGGCGTGACCGTCGAGCAGTCGTTGAAGGCGCTCGACGAGTTGTTCCATTGCGACATAGAGCCGGGCCGGGTGGCGGCGCTGATCATAGAGCCGGTACAGGGCGAGGGCGGTTTCTACCAGGCGCCACCGGCATTCCTGCAGCAGCTGCGCACCCTCTGCGATCAGCATGGCATAGTGCTGATTTGTGACGAAATACAGACCGGCTTCGCCCGTACCGGCAAGCTGTTTGCCACCGAATATGCCGGCATAGAGCCGGATCTGATGACCATGGCCAAGGGCATTGCCGGTGGCTTTCCGCTGGCCGCGGTGGTGGGCAAGGCCGACATCATGGATGCGGCCAATCCGGGTGGTCTGGGCGGCACCTATGCGGCGTCTCCGCTGGCCTGCGCCGCCGGTCTGGAAGTGCTGAATATCATCGAGGAAGAGCAGCTGTGCCACAAGGCGCTGGCCCTGGGTGAACTGATGAACAAACGCCTGAGCGAGCTGCAGGCGAAGTATCCTCACCATATCGGCCAGGTTCGCAACCTGGGCGCCATGGTGGCGATGGAGCTGGTTCACAATGGGGATGTGGAGCAGCCCAATGCCGAGCTGACCAGGGCGATGGTGGCCAAGGGCATCGAGAAGGGAGTGATCCTGTTGTCTTGTGGGGTACGAGGCAACGTGATCCGCTTTTTGCCGCCCTTGACCTCGCCGCTGGACGTGGTCGGTGAAGGTCTGGATCTGCTGGAGCAAGTGCTGGCAGAGCTGATCTGATAGCTATACGTCGTAGTCAATACTTTTGGCGGGCCACCTTGGCCCGCTTTTTTTATACCGCCCTCAGCGGCGAAAAGCATAGATGACAATAATGTCATTGTTATGTCAGCTTTTCGTCAGCGCCGCCTTGTTATTCTGTTTCCCGTCAACTACATCCACCCGAATCACGAGGAAACACCCATGCTTAACATGACTCGCTTTATTATTGCCATCAGCGCCGCCGCCCTGGCCCCGCAAGCCGCCTTTGCCTCCGCCGACCAGGTACCTGCAAAGGTGTGTTTCAGTACTGCCAGCCACTTCACCGACGGGGTGGATCTGCATCAGGCAAGACTGCACGGCAATGACGGAGCCGCTGAACAATGCACTTCGGCGCAGGTGTTTCTGAATGCAAACAGCAACTTCAGCGATGGCGTCGATCTGTTGCAGAACAAAATGGCACATCGTGATGCCGAGCAAAACCGGGGTGAAGCCGGCAAGGTATATCTCAATACCGCCAACAACGGCAGCGATGGCGTAGACCGTTTTCACCAGCGTATGGAAAATCTTGGCTGGTAACGCACGAGCGCAGACACAGGGCCGTGTCTTTCTCCTCTGAGGTGATTGTTTTCATACCCAAAAACGAACCTTCGGCGCGCAAGCGCCTTCTCTCCCAGCGCCTTCGCCCCCATCGATAGTCTTCCCCGCGTCTTGCGTGCGCCCCCCATGCCTTTTGTCGCTCAGCGGAGCCTTCCGTCTGGCATTAGCGACTTCCTTCAGATTTCCGCCCTTCAATCATCATTATTCTGCTTATCCGGTAGCGCCGGCCACGGCAAGGCCGAGTGCTCGTTGATCCTTCACCAAAAAACAGTTGACCTTACCATGGTGGTAAGGCTGATACTGAAGGCTCACGATAGTGTTCAATCGTTAGTGTTCAATGAGGAAACCGAAATGATCAGTTTTACCCTGCCCGACATGACCTGTGGCCATTGTGTTGGCGTGCTCAATCAGACGTTGATAGAGCTGGATCCCGACTGCGAGCTGGAATTCGACCTGCTGAATCACATCATCAAGGTAGAGAGCAGCATCCCCCGCGAGCAGCTGGCTGACGCCCTGACCGAGGCGGGTTATCCACCCGCATAAGTTGCCTGACCCGGTGCAAATTCCGGGTTTTGACGGGAGCGCCATCATGAGCAGAACTCCGGACAAGGGGCGCAACCCCAGCGACAAACAACTGCGGGAAGCCGACAGGGTGCAGCTGCTGCATCCGTTACAGCAGCGAGAGCACCCTTCTGCCGTGCCTGCGGATCATGACCAATTGGCCCATATCAATACCTACGGCGCCTTGCCGGATTACTATATCGACCAGCCCTTTATCTGCCGGGTCTGTGGCAAACGGGAGATCTGGAAGGCCCGGGATCAGAAGTGGTATTACGAGGAAGCGAAGGGCCATATCGACGCCATTGCGGTGGAGTGTCATGGTTGCCGCAAGGCCAGAAAACAGGGCCGCGGGCCTGAGGTTCACGAATGAACATAGGCGAAGCCGCAAAAAAGGCCGGTGTCTCGGCCAAGATGATCCGTCATTACGAACAGATAAAGCTGCTGCAGCCGGCGGGGCGAACCGCCGCCGGTTACCGGCAGTACGACGAACCGGATATAGAACGACTCAAGTTCATTCGCCGAGCGCGCTTGCTGGGCTTTTCCATTCGCCAGATCGACGAGCTGCTCAGCCTGTGGCAAAACCCGCAGCGATCCAGCCGGGCGGTAAAACAGGTGGCGCAACAGCATTTGCAGGACGTGGAGCACAAGATGCGTGAGCTGGCGCTGATGCAGGCCACGCTGCAGCAAATGATTAGCGCCTGCCCGGGCGACGAAGGCTCGAGCTGCGCCATTCTCGAACAGCTGTCGTCACCGACATCGCCGGCGGATGCTTCCGAAAAATAACCCGGTATGCTTGACCTTGCCATGGTGGCAAGCCTTAGGCTCGCTTCATGGCATTGACTCGAGGAACAACCTCATGACCTCATCGAATTCCCCTCTTTCTTCCGGCGAGCCGGAGTCCGGCCGTCGCGTGCAACTGCCCATCATCGGCATGAGCTGCGCTTCTTGCGTGCGGCGGGTGGAGCAGGCGCTGCTCAAGGTATCCGGCGTGCAGCAGGCAACCGTCAACCTGGCCAATGAAAAGGCCGAATTGCAGCTTGATGACGACACGCTGCTCGAATCCCTGACCGGGGCCGTGGTGAAAGCCGGCTATCAGAGCCGCACCGAGCAGTTTGAACTGGCCATCATCGGCATGAGCTGCGCCTCCTGTGTGGGCCGGGTAGAAAAGGCGCTGCAAAAGCTGCCCGGTGTGCTGTCGGCCAGCGTCAACCTGGCGGCAGAAACCGCACAGATAGCCGCTCTGGCGGGCAATGTGGATGAACAACAGTTGATGGCGGCGGTAAGCCAGGCCGGGTATGAAGCGGCGCCGCGTTCTGCCGAGCGGGATGACGACACGGCTCGGCGCGCTCGCGAGCAGCAAGCGCTCAAACGCTCTCTGTGGCTGTCGGCACTGCTGACCGCGCCGGTGTTCGTGCTGGAAATGGGCGCGCATTTCGTGCCGGGCATGCACCCGTGGATCATGGACACCCTGGGCCGGCCGTTGAACTGGGGCATTCAGTTTGTGCTGGCCACTCTGGTGTTGTTTGGCCCCGGCTTGCGTTTTCTTCGCCATGGCCTGCCGGCCCTATGGTGGGCGGCGCCGGACATGAATTCGCTGGTGGCGATGGGCAGCCTGTCGGCCTGGGCTTACTCGGTGGTGGCGACTTTTGCCGGCGGCTGGCTGCCCCAGGGCAGCAGGCATGTGTATTTTGAAGCGGCGGCGGTCATCGTCACCCTGATCCTGCTGGGTCGTTATCTGGAGGCCAGGGCCAAGGGCCGCACCGGCGAGGCCATTCAACGACTGCTCAGCCTGCAGGTGATCACGGCGAGGGTGAAGCGCAACGGCGACACCAAAGAGGTGCCGCTGGCACAGGTACGGGTGGGCGATTCGGTGCTGGTGCGGCCCGGTGAACGGGTGCCGGTAGACGGCACAGTGCAGGACGGCAGCTCCTATGTGGACGAGTCCATGCTCACCGGCGAGCCGGTGCCGGTAGCAAAGACCGTGGGTGACGAGGTGGTGGGCGGCACCATCAACAAGAACGGTGCCCTGAGCTTCGAGGCGAACAAGGTGGGCGGCGATACCTTTCTGGCGCAGATTATCCGCATGGTAGAGCAGGCCCAGGGCGCCAAGCTGTCGATTCAGGCGCTGGTCGACAAGGTGACGGCGGTGTTTGTGCCGGTGGTAATGGCGATAGCGGCGCTGACCTTTGTGCTCTGGCTGTGGCTGGGCCCGAGCCCGGCATTGAGTCTGGCGCTGATCAACGGGGTGGCGGTGCTGATTATCGCCTGTCCCTGTGCCATGGGGCTGGCCACACCGACCTCCATCATGGTGGGCACCGGCCGGGCCGCCGAGCTGGGGGTACTGTTTCGCAAGGGGCAGGCGCTGCAGACCCTGCGTAACGCTCGCGTCATCGCCCTCGACAAGACCGGCACCCTTACCAAGGGGCAGCCGGAGCTGACCGATCTGCAGGTGCTGCCCGAGTTCGATGAGAACGAGGTGCTGGCACTGGTGGCGGCGGTAGAGCAACACTCGGAGCATCCGATTGCCGAAGCCATCGTTGCCGCGGCCACCAAGAAAAAGCTGAGCCTGCCGGAGCCCGAGCAGTTCAAGTCCCACTCGGGGCTGGGCGTCAGTGCCACCGTCGAGGGACGGCAAATAGAAGTGGGTGCAGACCGCTATATGAAACAGCTGGGCCATCAGCTGGATGCCCTGGCCGACACGGCGGAACAGCTGGCCCGCGAAGGGAAAAGCCCGCTCTATGTCGTTATCGACGGCCAACTGGCGGCCATTATCGCGGTGGCCGATCCCGTCAAGGAGGGGACACCGGCGGCGATTAAGGCCTTGCATGGACTGGGACTCAAAGTGGCCATGATCACCGGCGACAATCGCCATACCGCTCGGGCCATTGCCAGGCAGTTAGGGATAGATGAGGTGGAAGCCGAGGTCATGCCGGACGGCAAGGTCGACGCCTTGCAGCGTTTGCGCGAGCAGCACGGGCCCGTGGCCTTTGTCGGCGATGGCATCAACGATGCGCCGGCACTGGCCGAGGCGGACGTGGGCATGGCCATCGGTACCGGTACCGATATCGCCATCGAGGCGGCAGAAGTGGTGCTGATGAGCGGTGATCTGCGTGCCGTGCCCAATGCGCTGGCCATCAGCCGGGCCACCCTGCGCAACATTCGCCAGAACCTGTTCTGGGCCTTCGCCTACAACGTCTGCCTGATCCCGGTGGCGGCCGGCGCCTTGTATCCGGGGTTCGGCATTCAGCTGTCGCCCATGCTGGCGGCGGGCGCCATGGCCATGTCCAGCGTGTTCGTGATCGGCAACGCCCTGCGACTGAAAAAATTCAGGGCGGTCAGTCAGCAAAAACAGTGACGCTCAGGACGATATGTTGTTATTCAGCCATGAGCTCGACCCTGCTTGATCATGTCGGCGCATTTTTCGCCGATCATGATCGAGGCGTCGGCAACCCTGAGCCGGTTAGCCAGCACACATCCTGCTGAGCCTGCGCCCACCACGATATAGTCGAACTCCCCCAAAGGTTTCATCTTGATGCAGACCCACTACATGATCGCTCATAAATGGCTCCAAAAGTTTCGGCTTATCTGACAGTGAGCTGACTTTCTGTCAGTAAGTTACCCACCCAATATAATTACTTTTCGATACTATTCGTATCGTTTATTTATTTTTTGTTCATTGACAGGATATATTTTGGTTAATATAGTCTCACTTGTTAACTTTTTGTAAGTTTTTATCAAGTCAAGGATGAGGTTACCTATGAAAATTACTCCGTTTATCCTGTCGTCAGTGGTACTGGCCATGTCGGTCAGTCCGGTCGTCATGGCTGAATACACAGGCCCCAAGATCAAGATGAAGCTGGCGCACACGGCTCCGCCGGGTAATCACATTACTCAGGCCTATGAAAAGTTTGCCGATCTGGTTAAAGAAAAATCGGATAGCCGGATAAGGGTTCAGGTATTTCCGGGGGCTATTCTTGGCAGTGATCGCGTGCTGATAGAAGGGGCGCAGAGAGGGACGCTGGAGGTAGGCGTTAGCTCGACTCCGAATCTGGCAGGCTTTTCTCGCCTTTTCCAGGTCTTTGACTTGCCATACATTACTAGCCCTGAACACCAGGATAAGCTTTACAAGTCTTTGGACAAGGGTGGTCCGCTGAACACCTACTTCGAGCAGGCGTCGAATGAAATTGGTTTGCAGCCCATCATGTACGCAGAATATGGCTATCGCAATTTTGTTTCGACCAGTAAACCGTTAACCGGTCCAGATTCATTATCCGGGTTAAAAATGAGAACCACCGATTCACCGGTAGAAGTGGCAGTGGCCAAGGCGTTGGGCGCGAATCCGGCTCCTATTGCCTGGGGAGAGGTTTATACCGCGCTGCAGCAGGGCACCATAGATGCTGAAGGAAATACTTTTCCGCATATGTTTGGTGCCAAGCACTATGAAAACCTAGAATATGCGGTGACCTCGGCCCATAACTATGGCATGCAGGTGGCAATGGCCAATAAGAACTGGTGGGATTCACTTCCTGTCGAAGCCAGGGAAGTCATTGAAGAAGCAGCTCAGGAAGCGGTTACTTATCAGCGGACAGAAGCTTATCCTGCAAACGAGGATAAAGCCCGAGAGGGAATGTTAGAGGCTGGTATTACTATTCATCAAACAACGGCGGAAGAAAATGCCAGATTTCGTGAGCTGACCAAACCTGTATTTGATGAGTTTGCAACCAATCTACCGGACGATTTAATCAAGCTGGTACAGGATACCCAGCAGTAAAATAGTATTTATCTATTGATTAATGATGGTGCCGGATAGCTGTTATCCAATCCGGGGGCTGCTAACAGGTAGGAGTGATACTTCTACCTTATTTGTTGATGAAGGTATTGTGCCGGAGCTGCTTTATGGAAATGCTAAAGCAAAGCGAAATGCAGGATGTTCGCGAGCGAAAATATTCACTTTTGAATATATTCAATAACCTAGAAAAACCTTTTCTTTTTGTTGGTTTGATTTTGATGATTCTAATCATCAATTACCAGACGTTTTTCAGGTATGGTATATCCACTCTCCTGGACCTGACTGCTACGCCGGGCTTTGAGCAATTTTTCAGTGGCTGGCTGGATATCGGAATGCTGCGTGAAAACATCAAGGGCGCCGTAGGGTGGGGAGTCTGGACCGAAGAGCTGGCAAGATATGTTTTTATCTGGATTTCATATCTTGCAGTATCTATATCCATCCTTACAAGAGGTGGAATTCGAGTTGATGTGTTACACAACAGGCTTTCACAGCGCTGGCAGAGTATTGTCTGGATAATGATTGACTCTTGTACTCTGGTACTGGTGTTTCTTTTTTCTTATATAGGTCTTGATTATGTAAAAATGCAGTTGGCTATGCCACAAGTAACACCCGCTTTGCAGATAGGTTATTACATTCCCTACCTGATATTGCCTATCGGGTTTGGCCTGATGTCGGTGCGTACCTTGCAGACACTGTGGCAACAGAGCAGAAAGATGACACTGTCAGATGTTGTACTGGGCATTGCGTTGTCGGTATTGCTGTTTTTGCCTGTGTTGTTGTCTGAAGACTGGAATGCACCTCTGCTGTTGTTCGGTTACTTTACTTTTTTTCTTGTTTTGGGCGTGCCTATTGCTTTTTCCCTGGGGCTGGCGGGGCTGACCACTGTGCTGGGGGCCGGCACCCTGCCGGTGGATTATCTGGCTCAGATTGCCTTTTCTTCGATCGACTCCTTCCCCATCATGGCCATTCCTTTCTTTATTGCGGCCGGAGTATTCATGGGGGCCGGGGGCTTGTCCAGGCGGCTATTGGCACTGGGTGATGAATTGGTAGGCGCCTTGCCTGGTGGTATGGCACTGGCCAGTATCATGACCTGTATCTTCTTCGCCTCGATCAGTGGTTCCGGCCCGGCCACGGTGGCGGCCATCGGCTCCATTACCATACCGGCCATGATAGCCCGGGGATATGATAAATACTTCTCTGCCACCGTGGTGGCTTGCGCCGGAGCGATTGGGGTGATTATTCCGCCCAGCAACCCCTTTGTGGTCTACGGGGTATCTGCTCAGGTCTCCATCGGCAAGCTGTTTATTGCCGGTATCATACCCGGTTTGATCATGGGCGTGGCCCTGATGGTCGTTGCCTACCTTATCTCCAAGAAACATGGCTGGTATGGTGAAGTGCGGGAGCGCTCGCTAAAAACCTTCATGAGTGCGGCCTGGCAGGCCAAATGGGCCTTGATGGTGCCGGTGATTGTGCTGGGCGGCATCTATGGTGGCATCATGACGCCGACCGAAGCCGCGGCCGTCGCCGCCCTTTATGGCCTGTTCGTGGGGTTGTGCATTCACAAGGAACTGACCTTCGCCAGCCTCTGGTCCTCGGCTCAGGACGCCGCCGGCATTTCATCCATCATTATATTGCTGATGGCGATGGCGACCATTTTTGGCAATATCATGACCATTGAGCAGATCCCCGAGTTTATTGCCGATTCTATTCTGGCTTTGACCTCAAACAAGATTGTTATTCTGATCATGATAAATATATTTCTGCTCTGGATTGGTATTTTCATGGAAGCACTGGCAGCCATCGTTATTCTCACACCGATTTTGCTGCCACTGGTCATAGCGGTGGGGGTAGACCCGATTCATTTCGGGGTGATGATGGTCATGAATCTGGCAATTGGATTCATTACGCCACCGGTGGGGGTGAATCTATTCGTGGCCAGTGGTATTGCCAATGTCAGTATTGGTGGTCTTGCCAAGTCTATCTGGGTGTATCTGCTGGTGATGATAACGGTGCTGATGTTGGTTACTTATATTCCGGAAATATCATTGTTTTTATTATGACGGTTTCTTTAACACAAGCGAAGCCTGATGGCTTCGCTTTTATTTTTTAGGGCTGCAAAGATAAAGGAGCCATCTTTGACTATTAATTCAATGACAGTTGCGGCGGCCTGCCTGACAACGGCCAACATGGCCGGGCAATATAGGGGGAAACCGGTCTGTTTTGCGGCCGTTGATGCTTCGGGAGCCCTGATTTATCTGTACCGGATGGATGGAGCGCCCGAACGGCTGATCAATATTGCAATAGGCAAGGCCTATACGGCAGCCAGGATGGGGGTATCGACCGAGGCCTTCAAGCTGAGGCTGTTGAACGAGCAGCTGTCTCTGGCGGATTTTATGGATGAAAAATTCACCTCTCTGCCAGGCGGGCTGCCCTTGTTTGAGAAGGATCAACTGGTTGGCGCGATTGGCGTCAGCGGCCGAGCCCTGGAGGAAGATGTGGTCCTTTGTCGGCAGTTCGCGGAACGTATCCAGATATCCCTATGATAAACTGCCTGAAAATTCATTCAGGAGGGCTTATGAGTACATCAGCCAGTGCAACCAACTCAACTCTGCTTCGTGCTTTTGCCTTGATCGAGGAAATGCTCAAGGAGGACAGGGCGACCACGGCGGCAGACTTGTGCCAGCGTCTGGATGTGCCCAAGCCAACAATACACCGTATTATCGGCCAGCTGGAGCAGGAAGGTCTGTTGCAGAAAGAGCCCGATGGCCGTCACTTTAGTCCGGGACCGCGCTTGAGAAAAATGGCTCTGGGCGTGCTGGCCCAACGCAGTGTCGGGGCTCCGAGACGGGCGGTATTGCAGAAACTGGCCGAAGAGCTGGGAGAAACCTGCAATATTGCCCTGCTGGATGGCCATGAACTGGTCTATTTCGAACGGGTCGAAACCAACTGGCCGGTACGGATACAGCTGCATCCGGGGTCGCGTATGCCATTACACAGTACCGCAGCCGGAAAGCTATTGCTGGCATTAATACCGCTGCATAAACGTAAGGCCTTATTAAGCGGCTTGTCTCTGGATGCTCATACCCGACATACCATTACCGATAGGGAACAGTTGGAACTTGAACTGGAGAAGATTGCCGCCAATACCCTGAGTATTGATAATGAAGAAATGTTTGAGGGCATGGTGGCTTTTGCCGTGCCGGTATACGACGAGGTGGGGCAGGTACGCGCGGCAGTCGCCGTACATGCCCCTACCGCTCGTAAGCCGCTGGCCAGCCTGATGGAGTGGGCCCCGACCTTGCGCCGTGCTGCCGCCCAGCTACAGGTTGTGCTGGATCTGTAAATCCCCGGTTTTCATGCAAAACACCTGTTCTCATGCAGCATAAAGGAGGCCACCGGTTCCTTTATGCTGCCGTTTCCGCTTGTAGCTGTGCCTTTATTTTGGCCAGCAACCTGATGCCGGATTCGATCTTTTCGAGCGGTATCGCCGAGAGGCCTATCTTGAGATAGTTTTTCGGCAGATGGTTGCTGAAATGGTAGCTGTCGGCGGAGATCAGCAGCAGCCCTTCTTTTGCCGCTCTTTGTTTCAGCAGCCCTGCATCTATATGTTCTGGCAGTTCCAGCCAGCAAGAAGAACCGCTGATGGGAGAGCTGATGCAGTCGGGCAGGTGCTGCTTTAACGCCTGCGCCAGGCATTCCCCTCGCTCCTGGAATACCCGGGTCAGTTTTCGCAACAGGGCATCGTGATAGCCCTGGGCCAGAAACAGCGCCACGGCGCGCTGGTTATTGAGCGGCGGGTGACGCAGCATCAGCTGGCGAAGATTACGGGCTTCCTGGATCAGGGCTTTGGGGCCAACCAGAAATCCCATGCGCAATCCGGGAGCCAGTGTCTTGGACAGGCTGCCGATGTAAAGCACCCGTTCGGCCTTGTCCAGGCTCTTCAGGGCAGGGGTTGGATGGGTATCGAAGTTCATTTCCATCTCATAGTCATCTTCAATGACGATGAAATCCTGTTGTTGTGCGGCTTCCAATAGTGCGAGCCGTCGTGCCAGCGGCATGGTTACTGCGGTCGGACACTGGTGGCTGGGGGTCAGGTAGACGGCATCACATTCGTTCAGCTGCTTATCAACCACCATGCCATCTTCGTCGATCCCCAGGCTTTTCACTCGGGCATTGAATACCCGGGCGATATGGCCGGCACTGACATAACCGGGATCTTCAATACCGAAACAGGATTGGCCGTCCAGTAATAGCTGGGCCAGTAGATAGATAGCCTGCTGTGAACCAACGGTGACCAGAATTTCTTCACTGCTCGCCTGTATGCCCCGGCTGGGCAGGATGCGTTTCTGCAGCTGCTCGATCAACTGAGGATCGTCGCTGTCGTAACGATCCGAGCTCCAGTCACGGATAGCCTGCACGCTGACGGCGTCCTTCCAGCATTTACGCCAGCTGTCGATGGGAAACAGGCTGGTATCCAGCTGACCGTAAACAAAGGGGTATTGATAGCTTTGCCAGGAATGGGACTGACTGGCATTGATCTGATGGCCGGGTTTTACCTTAAGCCGATCAAGCCAGTTTACCTTGTCGATATGGGTATCTTCAGGCATGGCCCGGGAGGCGTCAAGGTGACCACCGGCAAACTGGGCGTTGACATAATAACCGCTGCGCTCACGGGAAATAAGGTAACCATCCGAGACCAGCTCGTCATACACCAGCACTATGGTATTACGTGCTACATTCAGGTTTTTAGCCAGGCTACGACAAGAAGGGAGCGGTTTGCTCGGGGGCAAAAAACCACCCAGTATGGCACTGACCAAGTGTTCCCGGACCTGCTGTTGCAGGGTCGCCTGACTACCTCTGTCGAGATGGAAAAGTGCCGACATCCTGTGGCCTCCGTGATGAACTGTGAGTGAACGCACAGGGCATTGATAAAGCGATCGCAATCCCCTGTAACTCGCCGGTAATACCCTTGTTAGCGGCTTTTATATCTCGATATTTACATAAAAATACGCTTACATCATGAAAAGTGAGTTTTTATTTCTCATTTTGTTTGTTGTCGGCCACGTTCACAGCCAGAATCCCAGTAGCATGAAGGCCGGTATCAATACCAGCAGCGGGCATTTGAAGGTGCGCAGGGCCAGCAGGCCCAGGGCAGCGGCGGCCAGTGCCGGGGCGCCGGTCACGCTGCTGACAAACACCGGCTGATACAAGGCTGCCAGCAATAATCCCACCACCGCGGCGTTGATGCCGCTCACCGCACCGGCCATCACCGGCCGCGCCGCCAATGCCTGCCAGCTGTGTTGCAATGCCAGCACCAGCAGAAAGCCGGGCAGAAACACCCCGAAAGTGGCGACCAATGCCCCCAGTATCGGTGCCGTTGGCAACAGTTCGGCGCCTAAAAAGCTCGCCAGGGTAAACATGGGGCCGGGCATGGCCTGAGCCGCCGCATAACCGGTCAGAAATACGTCCTGTGACAGCTGCTCCGCCAGCAGTCCCTGCAGCAGCGGCAGTACCACATGGCCGCCGCCAAACACCAGGCTGCCGGCCTGATAAAAGTCGGCAAAGATCGCCGCCGTGCCGGTGAGTGCCAGCAGCGGCATCACCAGCAGCAAGCCCAGAAACAGCAACAGAAATGGCAGGTTAAGACCGAGTGGCTGGCCGGGTTCGGCGTGCTCTTTTTTCAGCAACTGGGCACCGGTCAGCGCCGCCGCCAGCAGCACCACAAACTGACCGGCCAGTCCCGGCAGTAGCCACAGCAGGGCGGCGCTCAACACGGCGATGGTCAGGGTCAGCCGTTGGCGGCAGAACTGACTGGCCATGGTCAGTACGGCATCGGCCACCACCACCAGTGCAAACAGCTTGAGTCCGGTCACGATGGCCAGGGCTGCCGGTTGGCTGGCCCAGGTTTGCCCGGCCAGGGCCAGCCCCAGCATCAACAGAAAAGAGGGCAGGGTGAAACCGGCAAAGGCCGCCAGGGCCCCCGTGAGCCCGGCGCGTTGGTAGCCGATGGCAAAGCCCAGCTGGCTGGAGGCGGGGCCGGGCAGAAACTGGCACAGGGCGAGGGTAGAAGCGAAGCGATCCTGCGGTATCCAACCGAGTTTTTGCACGAAATGGCGTTGAAAATAGCCTATATGAGCGGCGGGACCACCGAAGCTTATCCAGCCGAGTTTAAAGAATTGCCAGAACACCTGGAGCATAAATGACGTCATCCATTATCAGGGAGGGCAACATCATAACGTGCCCCGATGAACATCTCATGTCTGCGTGTTGTTCTGTATGAGTATTCGCGGAAGATGGCATGGGCTCGGCCCCCCTAACAATCTCTCTATTTACGCACCGGGTATGTTATTTGCATAGCTATCGTTTTTGCAGCAGTAGCACCGCCGACTCTATGGCCATGATGCCAGCATGGAGCGGCCAGAATGCACCAGAGGTGACTTGTGACAGAGAATAAACCGCAGGGGACGATAATGGAACCATCGGCCCCGTCTGGCGGAAAGGTGCATCCGGTGGCACCGGAAGCGCAATTTCCCCGTTATGATTTTTTTCGCAAACATGACCCCCAGCTTGAGCAGCGCCGGCAACTGGCTGTAGGGCTGGAAGCATGTCGGCGCGGCTGGGCGAGTCGGTTGGGCGCCATGCTTTATCGTACCGAGTTGAGTCTTTCTTGCCGGCTGCAGCAGGGCCAGCCCGAGCTGGGCTCCTTGCTGTGTTTCGGCATGGAACATGAGCAGCAAGGACAGATGCGGCCCTCGGCCTGGCTGCTGATTGAGCAGTCGACTCTGTATCAGCTGGCGGAAATGTCCTTTGGTGGAACTCCGGTTCAGGGCCGTGAAGATAAAGCACGCCCGATCTCGGAAACCGAGCGCCGTCTGGGTAGCTCACTGTTGACGCTGTTTGCGACCAACCTAGTGGCACAATTCTTGCTTAATGCTGGCCCGGGACGGGTCGGCATGGCGGCATCGGTGCCGGATCTGAGCGCCGTCACTTTGGTGTCCATCGACATCGATTGTGCCGGCCAGCGCCTGAGTTGGCAGCTGGCCTTGCCGGTGTTGCTGAACCCCGAGCCGGTGAAGCAGGAACAGGCTGCGCTGGGCGTGCAACTGAGCGGTGTGCTCAACGAGCGGCTGCCGCAGTTAACGAACCGGTTACGGGTGTCACTGGCGGAGTTTGAACTGCCATTGGGACAACTGCCGCTGCTGCAGGAAGGCGATATTCTGCCGATTCACCTGTTGCAGGAAACCCGCGCCCGAGTAGGAGAGCAGCCTGTGCTGAAGGGCCGGGTGGCCGAACAGCAAGGCATGCTGGTATTTGCCAGCCACGGATTCATTGATTGAGCAGTTACGAGGTGGCTAATGGCCGAAAAAGAATTGGATGACAGCTTGCTGCTGGGCGAAGGTCTGGACAGCCTGTTTCAGGATGCGGTAACCGAACCGGAAGACAACATCATGGCGGCGGTGGCCGGTCGTGATCTCAGCTATTTTCAGCAGTTGCCGGTCAAGGTGTCGCTGGAGGTTGCCAGTGCCGAAATCAGCCTGGGTGAGCTGATGCAGGCCGGAGAAGGAGCGGTGATCGAGCTGGACAAAATGGCCGGCGAACCGCTCGATGTGCGGGTCAACGGTACCCTGTTGGCGCAGGGCGAAGTGGTGCTGGCCAACGGTCGCTATGGCGTACGGCTGACCCGGGTGTTCAACCAGGCGAGCAAAGAATCGCAAGATGAAGCCTGAGTACCGGCGATACCTGCTGGCTCTGGCAGTCGCCGGCTTGCCGATGACGGCGCTGGCCGATATTCCGCTGTTGTCGGTGATGGGCCCCGACGGCGAGAGTGAATACAGCGTCAAGCTGCAGATATTGCTGCTGATGACCGCCCTCGGCATGCTGCCGGCCTTTTTGCTGATGCTGACCAGCTTCACCCGCATCATAGTGGTGCTGGCGGTGCTGCGGCAGGCGCTTGGCCTGCAGCAGAGCCCGCCCAACCGGGTGCTGATTGGCATCGCCCTGTCTCTGACTCTGCTGATCATGCGGCCGGTGTGGCAGGATATCTATCACAACGCCTTTGTGCCCTACGATCAGGGTGACATCGGCTTCGAACAGGCGCTGGTGACCGCCAAGGCGCCGCTGCAGCAATTCATGCTGTCCCAGACCCGGGAAACCGATCTGGAGCAGATTCTGAACATCGCCCGGGAAGACACCAGCATGACGCCCGAGGCCGTGCCGTTCGACGTGCTGATCCCGGCGTTCGTGCTGAGCGAGCTGAAAACCGCCTTTCAAATCGGTTTCATGCTGTTCATTCCCTTCCTGGTGATCGATCTGGTAGTGGCCAGCGTGCTGATGGCGATGGGCATGATGATGCTGTCGCCGCTGGTGATCTCGCTGCCGTTCAAACTGATGCTGTTTGTGCTGGTGGATGGCTGGGCGATGACGGTGGGCACCCTGGCCCGCAGTTTTGGAGGCTGAATGACCCCGGAGCAGAGCGTCGATCTCATCGGTCAGGCGGTACTGACCATCATCGTCATGGTGAGCGTGCTGATCATTCCCGGCATGGTAGTGGGGCTGGTGGTCAGCATCATTCAGTCGGCCACCCAGATCCAGGAGCAGACCCTGAGCTTCTTTCCGCGGCTGCTGGTGACCCTCTTTATGCTGATCTTCGCCGGCCACTGGTTGCTGCGCAAGCTGATGGAACTGTTTGATCAGCTGTTCATGACCATTCCCGGCAGCTTGGGATGACTGCGCTGGCGAGCCTGACCGCCCCCGAGCTGATGGCCTGGCTGGGCAAGGGCTGGTGGCCCTTTTGTCGGCTGGCGGCGTTTTTCTGGGTTTTGCCGCTGTTTGGCGATGGCTACATCAGCCCGCAGATTAGGTTGCTGTTCGCGCTGATGCTGAGCATGGTCCTGATGCCGCTGCTGCCGCTCGGGCCGGCGGTGGACCCCTTTTCTTTCGCCACCGCGGTACTGACCCTGGAGCAGCTGCTGTTTGGCGCCTTGCTGGCCCTGATGCTGCAAATACTGTTTACCGTGGTCACCATGGCCGGGCAGATACTGTCGATGCAGATGGGACTGGCAATGGCGGTGATGAACGATCCGGTCAACGGCGGGTCGGCGCCGCTTATCGGTCAGCTGTTGTGGCTGTTTGTGGCGCTGCTGTTTTTATCCTGGAACGGTCATCTGCTGGCCATCGACATCATCGTCGAGAGCTTTCGTACCTGGCCGGCGGGCCACAGCCTGTACGAGCTCGATCTCGACCTGCTGCTCCGGCTGTTCGGCTGGATGTTCGGTGCCGCCCTCTTGCTGTCGCTGCCGGCGGTCATTGCTATGCTGTTGGTCAACGTGACCTTCGGGGTCATGAACCGCAGCGCCCCTTCGCTCAATATCTTTGCCCTGGGCTTTCCCATGACCATGATGCTGGGGCTGGTGTCCTTGCTGCTGATGCTGGCCAATATTCCTCAGCGTTATCTGGAATTCAGCGACGATGTGTTCGCCCTGATGCGCGGCTGGATTCAATAGCATGTCGGATCAGAGTTCTTCTCAGGACAAGAGCGAGCAGCCTACCGAGCAGAAAAAGCGCAAGGCTCGCCGTCAGGGCCAGGTGGCTCGCTCCAAGGATCTGAATACCGTGGTGCTGTTGCTGCTGGGCGGCATCATGCTGCTGTGGCAGACCGCCGCGCTGAGTGATTTTTTCAAGCGCCTTTTCATCCTCAACATGGAACTGCCGGCGGCGGCTACCCGGGAGCCCGAGCAGATGATGCTGTATCTGGAACAGTCGCTGATGGCGGCGGTGTGGGCGCTGCTGCCGCTGTTTTTGACCCTGTCGGTGCTGCTGGTGGTTTCCGGGCTGATGCCCGGCGGCCTCTTGTTGTCCTGGGACAGCCTGCAACCCAAGTTCGAACGGCTGAATCCGCTGTCCGGGCTGAAACGCATGTTCTCCAAACAGACCCTGGTAGAGCTGCTCAAGGCGATGCTCAAGGTCAGCCTGCTCGGCGGTGCCCTGGCGGGCATTCTGTACAGCCAGTGGGAGCGGCTGATGTTTCTTGGGCGCCAGTCGTTGTATACCGGATTTGGTCAGGGACTGGGGCTGCTGGTGCTGGCGGTGTTGGTGCTGTGTGTGGTGCTGGCGCTGATTGCGGTGATCGACGTGCCGTTTCAGCGCTGGTCGATGACCCAGAAACTGAAGATGACCAAGCAGGAAGTCAAGGACGAGCAGAAAAGCAGCGATGGCCGGCCGGAAATCAAACAGCGCATTCGCCAAATCCAGTTTCAGATGGCACAGGGCCGCATCGAGCAGCGGGTGCCCGAGGCTGATGTGGTGATCCTCAACCCGACCCATTACGCGGTGGCGCTCAAATATGATCCCAACCGGGCCGAAGCGCCTTTCGTGGTGGCCAAGGGCAGCGACGAGCTGGCCGCCCGTATTCGCGAGCTGGCCCGGCTGCATCAATGCGAAATCATCACCATACCGGCGCTGACCCGCGCCATTTATTACTCGACCCGGGTCGATCAGCAGGTGCCGGCGGGCCTTTATGGTGCCGTGGCCTATGTGCTGACCCATGTGCTGCAGCTGCAGGCCTGGCGTGAAGGACGCGGGCGCGTACCGGGCAAGTTGCCCGAATTCAATATTCCGAAAAAATATCAACATTAACGAGGTGAAGCGTGAACTGGAAAGGTCTTAGCCGTCCTTACTTGGGGGTCCCTCTGCTGCTGTTGGCGGTGCTGGCCATGGTCATATTGCCGCTGCCACCCTGGCTGCTCGATGCGCTCTTTACCTTCAACATAGTACTGGCGATTCTGGTACTGCTGGTGGCGGTGTCGGCCCAACGCCCACTCGACTTCTCGGTATTCCCCACCGTGTTGCTGGTGGCGACCCTGATGCGGCTGACCCTGAACGTGGCCTCGACCCGGGTGGTGCTGCTGCACGGCCACGAGGGAGCGGGCGCGGCGGGCAAGGTGATTGAATCGTTCGGTGAAGTGGTGATCGGCGGCAACTATGTGGTGGGCATGGTGGTGTTCGTGATCCTGATGATCATCAACTTCGTGGTGATCACCAAGGGTGGCGAGCGCATTTCCGAAGTAGGTGCCCGCTTTACCCTGGATGCCCTACCCGGCAAGCAGATGGCGATCGATGCCGATCTGAACGCCGGCTCGCTCGATCAGGAGCAGGCCCGGTTGCGCCGCCAGGATGTGGCCCGGGAAGCCGACTTCTACGGCTCCATGGACGGTGCCTCCAAATTTGTGCGTGGCGATGCCATCGCCGGCCTGTTGATCCTGTTTATCAACCTGCTCGGCGGCTTCATGATTGGCCTGTTTCAGTACGATCTGAGTGCTGGCGAGGCCTTTCAGCGCTTTGCCCTGCTTACCATCGGTGATGGTCTGGTTGCCCAGATACCGTCACTGCTGCTGGCCACGGCGGCGGCCATTATCGTCACCCGGGTCAACGACGAAAACGACATGTCGACCCAGGTCGGCCAGCAATTGCTGGCATCCCCCCGGGTGGTCTACACCGCCGCGGCGGTGATGCTGATCCTGGGGCTGGTACCGGGCATGCCGACCCTGGTGTTTCTGCTGTTTGCCGCCGTGCTGGGTTATGTGGCCTGGCGGCTTAAAGTACCCGGCGCCGAGACGGCTGCCGAGCTGGATCAGGCCGAGCTGTTGCTGGCGCAAGACAAGGCGGCGGAGTCAAATCTGGCCTGGCAGGATCTGCCCTATGTCGATCTGCTGACGTTGGAGCTGGGCTACCGGCTGGTGAGCCTGGTGGACGAACAGCAGGGCGCGCCGTTGATCGGTCGCATTCGGGGCGTGCGCAAGACGCTGTCGGAGCAGGCGGGATTTTTGCTGCCCGAGGTACGGGTGCGCGACAACCTGCAACTGGCGCCCCAGGAATATCGAGTCAAGCTGGCGGGTGTGGTGATGGTCAGCGGCACGGCCGATGGCGAGCGCATGCTGGCGATCAACAAGGGCCAGATTTATGGCGACATCGACGGCGAGCTGACCCAGGATCCGGCCTATGGCATGCCGGCGGTATGGATTGAAGCCGCCAACAAGCCCAAGGCGCTCAATCTGGGGTATGCGGTGGTGGACGCGGCGACGGTGATGGCGACCCATGTCAGCAAGCTGATGCGGGAGCATCTGTCCGAATTGCTGGTGCTGGACGATGTCAGCCGGCTTGGCGAGCGGTTGCAGCAACAGTCACCCAAGCTGGCCGAGGCGTTGGCCGAAGCGGTGCCGGCGGTACTGCAGCTCAAGATTTACCGCTATCTGCTCAAGGAGCAGGTCAGCCTGTCGGATCTGGTCACCATCGCCACCGCGCTGGTGGAAGGGGCCGAAGTCACCAAGGATCCTGTGCTGCTGGCGGCAGATGTGCGTTGTGCCCTCAAGCGGGTGATTGTGCGCCAGATCATGGGAGAACGCGGCGTGTTGAGCGCTTTTACCCTGGTTGATGCCCTGGAGCAGACCCTGTTGAGTGCCCTCAATCAGGCCCAGCAGCAAAACGGCAAGACCAGCATCGACAGCTTCCCGGTCGAGCCGAATCTGTTGTCCCAGCTGCAACAGAAGATGCCCTCGGTGGTGGAAAATCTGCAGGAGCAGGGAGTGCCTGCGGTATTGCTGGTCATGCCTCAATTACGTCCTCTGCTGGCCCGTTATGGCGCCGTTTTTGCCAAGAGTCTGAAGGTGCTCTCCTACAACGAAATTCCCGAACATATACAGATCGACGTGGTCGGCACCTTGGGGTAAATCAATTTATTAGCCCAAACAGGATATTTGATGGTTATTTGGTCATTTAGATCAAGTAACCATGATAAAAATGTGTTTATAGTTGAAGTTATAGTGTTTTTTTAGTCAACTACTGTCGCATTTGAACAAGATTGCTGATGACAAGGGCAAACTGAGCGAAAGTTCAGGACGCAAAGCTTCCGGTCTAAGGGATGAAAATCCTACGATAGCGGGGTCGCCAAGGCAGGATCCTTTCGGCTTACGCCACCTGTATCTCCTTTCTCAGCGTTACCTGACATCCTGGTGTTACGCCAGGCCGGTGCTGTTTTGCCGGTGCTTACGTACAAGTTGAATTATGAATAACCTTACAAGACTGCAGGGCGTCGTGTGCCTCGGTGTTTTGTTGGTCAGTTCTCCGGTGGCCGCAGATTATCTGACCGCCCTGGATCAAGCTGTCTGGCGATACCAGGGCAATGCTGCGCGTTGCATCATGGAACACCAGATAGCCGACGTTGCCATGGCTCGTTTCAGTGCCAAACCGGGTGGCCAGCTCGCTTTTGATGTCGACTGGCAGAGCAAAGGCATTCAGGGCGGACAGGCGACCTTGTCGGTGATACCGGCTCCCTGGCAACAGGCCGATACCGTCCCTCTAGCGCACGCCTCCTGGCGTCAACAGCGGCTTCATTTCACACAACAGGTGCCCGAGGCGCTCAATGCGCTGGCGGATGGCCGCTGGCTTGCGCTCGATGAAGCCGGTAATCCGCATCAACTGGTGATGTCGAGCATTCATTTTCAGCAGGCCTACAGCGACTTTCGCCTGTGTCGTGGCGAAGCGAGCGTCGAACAGACCCTCGATGGCCAGCGGCTGACTCTGCATTTCAAGGTTGGCAGCCAGCAGCTGAGCCCGGCCCAGCGCCAGCAGTTAGAGACCTTGGCGGCACGGCTGACGAGTGACGCGCGCATCAGCAGTCTGTTAATCGAATCCTTTACCGACAATCGTGGCAAGGCCGAGCTCAACCTGCGCCTGTCCCGAATGCGGGCCGAGCAGGTCGCCGACCAGCTGCGCGGCACCCTGCCAACGCTGCCGATGGACATCAGAGCCTACGGCGAAGCTTCCCCCCTGACCGACAACGACACCCCGGCCGGCCGCTATCAGAACCGGCGGGTGACGATCACTTTAATTCAAGCGGAACAAGCATCATGAGCACGGACACTATGGCTTCTTCATTGTTGTGGCTGGTCTCCCGAGAGGGGGTATCGGACGTATGTTATGGCGCCTTGCTGGCCGAGGGATACCAGATTGAACTGATGACGGCACTGACCCGGGGGGAGCAACAGGCTCCCAGGGTGATTTTGCTCGACAGCGACATCGGCCCCGGGTTTCTGGAGCAGATCCGCACCGCCGTCAGCCGCTTTCCCAAGGCGGTGATCATGGCGGTGGTCGATCAGGGTGAAAGTGCACTCACCGGCGAGGCGCTGCGTGCCGGTGCCTGTGACTATGTGCTCAAGCCCTATCAGCCCAGCCAGTTGCTGCGGGTGCTGGGCCAGAGCCTGGTGTTGCGCCAGAGCACCGGCAACATGGTGGTGCGTTCCCGGGCCGGGCTGCAGGTGCTGCAGCTGGCCTATCGTGCGGCCCAGACCTCGGCGGCGGTGTTGATCGGCGGCGAGTCCGGTACCGGCAAGGAATGTCTGGCCCGCTACATTCATCAGGTATCGGGCCGTGGACAGGGGCCTTTTGTGGCGGTGAACTGTGCGGCCATTCCCGAAAGTATGCTCGAAGCGGTGCTGTTCGGTTACAACAAAGGGGCTTTCACCGGTGCCGCTCAGGCTCAGCCGGGCAAGTTCGAACTGGCCAATGGCGGCACCCTGCTGCTGGACGAAATTGCGGAAATGCCGCTTAACCTGCAAGCCAAGCTGTTGCGGGTATTGCAGGAAAAAGAAGTAGAGCGACTCGGCAGCCACCAGAAGATGCAACTGGATGTGCGCATCGTGGCCGCCAGCAACCGGGATCTGCGTGAGGCGGTCAGTGCCGGCGAATTTCGGGAAGATCTGTTTTACCGGCTCGACGTGCTGCCGCTGAGCTGGCCGCCGCTGCGTGAACGGCAGGAAGACATACTACCGCTGGCCCACCATTTTCTGGGCCGTTACGGTCAGGGCGAACAGTTTCGTTTCAGCCCCGAAGCCGAGCGGACCCTGATGAGCTATCGCTGGCCGGGAAATATTCGCGAGCTGGAAAACGTGATTCAGCGGGCGCTGATCCTGGCACGCAGCGCCATTATCGACGTGGCCGACCTGATGTTGCCGGAAAGCCAAACCAGCCGCCTGGCCAACCCCTTGATCGTGCTCACGCCTCCGTCGACACCTGCGCCTGGCAAGGGGCTGCAGGCCAGTCGTCAGCGCGCCGAATTTGATTATGTATTGCAAACCCTGCAACAGCACAGCGGTCATCGCTCTCGTACCGCCGAAGCCCTGGGACTGACGACCCGGGCACTGCGTTACAAACTGGCCACCATGCGTGAGCAGGGCATTGATATTGAACGGACAATAGGGAGCCGAACCGCATGAGCATCTCCATTCAGAATGAACAACAAGCCATGCTGGTCAAACTGGGTCAGCTGCAGCAACAGGCCGGTGGCGATATTGCTCCGGCGGTCGAGCAGGGTTCCTTCGGCGACTTGATGAAAAACTCGGTGCGCGCCATCAACGCCGAGCAGGTGCAGGCATCGAGCCTGATGACGGCGGTGGAAACCGGCGCCAGCGACGATCTGGTGGGCGCCATGCTGGCCAGCCAGAAAGCCGGGCTCGGTTTTTCCGCCCTGGTTCAGGTGCGCAACAAGCTGGCGAGCGCCTTCGATGACATCATGCGCATGCCGCTGTAAGGGGACGTTATGGCAGAAGTAAGTGCGTTAAGCTCGGCGACCCAGCCGCTGCGCGCCGGTTTTGATAAAGGCCGCTTACGCTGGCAGGGCCTGACCGACCATCATCGGCAGGTGCTGCTGTTGAGTGGTCTGGCGCTGGTGATTGCGGTGGTGGTGGTCAGCCTGTTGTGGCAGGGCGGACGTTCGTATGTCCCGCTCTACGGCAAGCAGGAACTCTATGATCAGGGACACATCGTCGAAGTGCTGGAAAAGGGCGAAATTCCTTTTCAGCTCGATCCCCAGAGTGGGCAAATCCTGGTTGAGCAGGAACGACTGGGGCCGGTGCGTATGCTGCTGGCCTCTCAGGGCGTAAAAGCCAGCCTGCCGTCCGGGCTCGAAGAGCTGGCTATGAATACCGGCATGGGCACCAGCCAGTTCATGGAAACCCGTCGCTATCGCCATGCGCTGGAAGGCGAGCTGGCTCGTACCATAATGGCGTTGAACTGGGTGCGTCAGGCTCGGGTTCACCTGGCCATGCCGGAGCGCACCCTGTTTATCGGCCGGGCCGAACAAACGCCGACCGCCTCGGTCATGCTGGACGTGGCCGCTGGCCATAGACCCGATCTGACCCAGGTCGAAGGTATCGTCAATCTGGTGGCCGGCAGCGTGCCGGGCATGACCAATAGCAAGGTCTCGGTGATCGACCAGACCGGCTTGCTGCTCAGCGATCAACTGTCGGCCAACGGCATGAGCAAGGGCCTGAGTTCGCGTCAGGTGGAATACAGCCGCCAGATCGAACAGCAACTGGTGCAACGGGCGCGGGACATGCTTTATCCGGTGCTGGGCGCCAACAACTTTCGCGTGCAGGTGACCGCCGAACTCGACTTCAATGCGGTAGAAGAAACCCGGGAAAGCCTCGACAACAGCCCGGTATTGCTGCGCGAAACCGGCAGTGAAAACAGCAGCAGCGACAACCTGGGGCTGGGCATTCCCGGCGCCCTGGCCAACACCCCGCCGCAAAGCGCGGCCAACGAAGAAGACACGCCTTCCGCCGACAACAAGCAGCAGCGCGAGCAGCGGGAATTTCAGCGCCAGTACGAAAGTGGCCGCTCCGTGGTACATACCCGTTATCAGAGCGGGCGTCTGCAGCAGCTCAGCGTGTCGGTGTTGCTCAACAACGCCATGGCGCCCGAGGGCGGCTGGCCGCCAGAGCAGTTGGCACAACTCGGCCAGATGGTGCAGGGCGCCGTGGGTTTCAGCGAAAGCCGGGGCGATCAGTTTGCCCTGACCAGTTTCGACTTTACTCCCCAGGCGCTGCCGAGCGAGTTTGCCGACGAGCTGGCCTGGTGGCAGTTGCCCGAGTGGCAGGCCTATGCCCGCTATCTGCTGGGTGCCTTGATGCTGCTGGCCCTGCTGTTGTTTGGCGTACGCCCGCTGATCCGTCATTTGGGTACCAATCAGCGCCAGGCGGCGATACGGGAACTGCAGGCCGGCACTGCCAGCGACGCCGAGCCCGCTCGACTGGAGGGGGCCGCCACCTCGGCGCCGGCGCTGGAGCGCGTTGGCCCCCACACGGTATTGCCCTGGGATATGAATGAGCAGGAATGGCAATTGCCACCGCCGGGCAGTGAACTCAAGGTTCAGGTAACCCACCTGCAACTGCTGGCAGAGCGAGAAACCGAACGGGTTGCGGAAGTCATCAAACACTGGATAAAGGATCATGACTGAGCAAGCGACTGAGTTGTCATTGAAAGAAATGGAAAAGGCCGCCGTGCTGCTGCTGAGCATGGGGGAAGGCGCCGCCGCCCGGGTGCTGCAGCGGCTGGATCGGGACGATGTTCGCAAGGTCACCGCCGCCATGGCGAAACTGGCCGGGGTGTCGGCCGATGCGGCGCGGGGCACCTTGCAGGAGTTCTTCGAACTCTATCGTCAGCAAAGCGGCATTAACTCCGCCTCCCGGGAATACCTGGAACGGACCCTGGATCTGGCCCTGGGCGAAAAGCTGGCCCGTGGCCTGCTCGACTCCATGTACGGCGATGTGGTCCGCCAGGAAATACAGCGGCTGCAATGGGTGCAACCCGAGATACTGGCGCGCTTTCTGCAGCAGGAACACCCGCAGATGCAGGCGGTGATCCTGGCCTTTCTGCCGGCCGACTCGGCCGCCGCCGTGTTGTCGTTGCTGCCCGCCGACAGCCACGACGAACTGCTGCTGCGGGTCGCCAACCTCAACGAGGTCAGCGAATTTGTGGTGGTAGAGCTGAAAGCCGCGCTGGCACGCTGCCTGGAGTTTGTGGCCCACAACGCCGGCGCCCAGGTCGACGGGGTGCGTCAGGTGGCCGATATCGTCAACCGTTATCAGGGCAACCGCGGTCAGCTGATGGAACTGCTCAAGCTGCATAATCCGCAGACCGCCAGCAATATCGAACGCAACATGTACGACTTTACCAGCCTGGCTCGTCAGACCAACGAGACCCTGCAGCGCATCGTGCAGGAGCTGCCGCTGGAAGTGCTGGGACTGGCGCTCAAGGGCGCCGAAAGTCAGGTACGTCGGGTGATGCTGGAAGCCATGCCCAAGCGCATGGCGCAGCAAATGGAACAGGACATGCTGCGCGAGGGCGCGGTGGCGGTCAGCCGGGTCGAAAATGCCCGCCTGGAAGTCATGACCCTGGTGCGCGAACTGGTAGAGCAGGGCGAGCTGGAATTCCAGCTCTATGAAGAGCAGGTGGTGAGCTAGTGAAACCCATCTCAAGCCGTCCCGGCAGCTATCGTCGCTATCGGTTTCCGTCGCTGTATGGCGAGGAAACCGCGGAAGAGTCACCGAGCCAGGAGTTGCAGGAACAGCAATATCAGCACAGCCTGGAGCAGGGATACCAGCAAGGCTTCGAGCAAGGTAAACAGGCCGGCTACGAAGCCGGGCAGGAGGCGGGTCGTCAGCAGGGAATAGAGCAAGGGCGTCAGCAGGGACAGGCACAACTGCGCGAGTTGCAACGCACCCTGGCTGACGAGCTGAGACACTGGCAGGCCGGTGCCGAACAACAATGGCAGCAATTGTCGTTATCGGCCCTCGGTCAGCAGCGTCAGCAGATCTGTGAGCTGGTCGAGCAGGTGGCCCGGCGGGTGATCCGCTCCGAGCTGACCCTGAACCCGGAACAGGTACTGGCGATTGTGGAAGAGGCGCTGCAGGGCATCGATGCCCGGGTGCAGGAATTACAGTTATACGTCAATCCGGAAGATCAACAACGACTGCAGGCCATCGGCATTACCGAGTGTCAGGGGTGGGCGCTGCATGCAGATCCGGCATTGGCGCCGGGAGACTGCCGGATCGAAACCGAGACCCTGACACTGGAAGCCCTGACCGAGGAACGACTGCAAAAGGGCATCGCCCGGGTCAGCCAGAGTCTGGGAACCCCCAATGAGCCAGCTTGAACATCGTCTGCTGCAGGCCCGCGCCGCGCTCAGCGATGAGCTGAGCATCGGCCAGGTGTACGGGCGCTTGCTGAAAGTGACCGGCACCGTGCTGGAAGTTTCCGGCTGCCGACTGGTGCTGGGGCAGCGCTGCCAGATAGAAACCGAAGGCGGCGGCGAGCTGGAAGCCGAAGTGGTGGCGCTGGATCGCGAGCAGGCGCTGTTGCTGCCGCTGACGGCGGCGCGGGGCCTGTTTACCGGCGCCCGAGTGCGGCCCTGTCCGGACGGAGCCCGACTGTCGTTGTCGTCGATGCTGCTGGGGCGCATTGTCGACGGCCTGTTGCGACCATTGGACGGCCAGCCTGCGCCAACCGGTTTGCCGGTGCCCTGGCATGTGCCGATTCCCAACCCCTTGCTGCGCCGACGGGTGCGCGAGCCGCTCGATGTAGGCGTGCGGGCCATCAACGCCCTGCTGACTCCGGGCAAGGGGCAACGACTGGGGCTGTTTGCCGGGCCCGGTGTCGGCAAGAGCGTACTGCTCGGCATGATGGCTCGTTATACCTGTGCCGATGTGGTGGTGGTGGGGCTGATTGGCGAACGGGGTCGCGAGGTGCGCGAATTTATCGACGACTGCCTGGGGGAAGCCGGGCGGGCCAAGGCGGTGGTCATAGCGGCACCGGCCGATCAGAGCCCGCTGTTGCGGGTACGGGCGGCGGAGGCCTGCCATCGGGTGGCGGAACATTTTCGTGACCAGGGCAAGGACGTGCTGCTGCTGATGGACTCGCTGACGCGCTTCGTGCAGGCCCGGCGTGAAATCGGCCTGGCGGTGGGCGAGCCCCCGGTGGCGCGCGGGTATCCGCCATCGGCCTTCAGTGCCCTGACCGAACTGGTGGAGCGGGCCGGCAACGGCGAGCAGGAAAGGGGCAGCCTGACCGCCTTTTATACGGTACTGGCCGAAGGGGACGATCAGCAGGATCCGGTGGCCGATGCGGCCCGGGCCATTCTCGACGGCCATGTGGTGCTGAGCCGGCAGCTGGCCGAGCAGGGGCATTATCCGGCCATCGATATCGGTGCCTCCATCAGCCGGGTAATGAGCAAGGTCGGCTCGCCCGAACATCTGGCGCAGGCGGTACGCTGCAAGCGCTGGTTCAGCCTGTATCAGCAGGTGCGTGAATTGCTGCCGCTGGGGGGCATTCAGGCCGGGAAAAGCGCGGAGACCGACGAGGCCATTGCCTGCTACCCCGCGTTGCAACAGTTTCTGCAACAGCAGGAGCAGGAAGCCATCAGTTTCGAACAGAGCCTGCAGCAACTGGCCGAGTTAACCGGAGCACGCGATGCGTAATCATCTTATTCGCCAGCAACGCCAGCAGCTGGACACCCTGATCCAGCAGCGGGATCGCCTGATGACAAAAGAAAGCGAACTGCGCCGTCAGCATCAGGCGCTGGAACAGGCCCGCGAATCACTGAGCGGATTGCCGCGGGTGGTGTCGGGGGCCAGCCTGCTCAATCAGGGGCTAATCAAACAGCAGCTGACCCGGGTACTCGATGGCCACCAACAGCAATTGATGGTGGCCGAGCAGGATCAGGATCGCCTGGCCCGGCTGAGCCGCCAGCAGGCGGGCAAGGTCAAGGGGCTGGAATTGCTTGAACAGCAGCGCGAGCAGCAGGAGTGGCAACGGCGACAGCGTCAGGAGTGGGAAAATCAGCTGGAATGGTGCCTGAATCGGCGTTAGTCCGGATGATACACGCCCTGTGTTACGCCCATGCGTTGTTCCAGCCACTCTTTCTGGCTGGCCAGCAGACGGCCATTGCTGTCGTTGAGCGCACGGCACCGGCGTGCCAGGGTCAGCAGTGTCTGCCAGAGCTCAAGCAGCGGCCGGGCAAGCGAGTCAGGCAATCGTTTGGCGAGTGCATCCAGGGTCGTCGAGCCGAGTGCCGCTTGCAGCTGTTCGCGTTGCCTGGCCAGTTGCGCCAGTTGTTCGGTCAGCTGCAGTTGCCGCGGATTGTGTATCAGCAGCCCCTGATGATCCTGACTGGTCAGCAGGCGGGCCTGACATTGCAACAGCGGGTACAGTTGCCGATAGCCCTGTTGTTCCCGTTGCAACAATTGCCACAGTTGCTTCAGTTGCAGCTTGCTCATGAGCGGCGGTGCAGCTCGACGATGGCCTGAGACAGGGCATCCATATCCAGCACCAGCTCGTTTCTCGCCAGCGCCTCGCGTAGCTGGGTGACCTTGTCCATGTCGACATCCGGCAGGGCATCCAGCCTCTGGCGGGCCTGTTGCAGCATGCCAAGCTCGGGGCTTAACTGGGTTTGCTGAGCCGGTCCTCCAGCGGTGGTTGCGGTGGCACGCGCGGTGTCCGGCGTCTGTTTCGGGGTCACAAGACCGACGGCACCGGTGCGGTGCGGGGCAATTTTCATCATATTTCCATCTTATCTATCTGCAGCTGATCTGGTTTAACGACCCAGGCGGCAAAAAACTTTAATGCAGCGTGCGTACTCTATGTTCGGCCACTACCTGTGCCTGAATACGCTGGTCGGAGTCCAGATTGCGCACCGGTATCATGTCGCCTTCACTGCCGTTGCCGAGTGCCAGCCCCTTGGTGCTGACCGAAAAACTCTCGCCTACCGCCTCAATCACCACCTGCTCGTTTTTCTGTACCAGCCAGACCGGCGCCAGCAGGCCCGGATACAGCGGCTTGCCGGCGGCCAGGTTCCGCAGCAGCCGTTGTGACGGGGCTTCCCGGCCGCCGAAAAAGCCTCGGTGCAGCCGGTGAATGGCCATGCTTTTCAGTTGCACATCGGCCGGGGTGATTTGCCGATCACGCTGCAACGGTTTGGCGGCGACCCACACCGGCAGCCGCACCTTGACCTTCACTCGGGCACGAATGCTCCAGCCGGGCTGATCCTGGCACTGGATCAGGTAGGGAATGCGCCCCCAGGGTTCGGCGTCGGGCTGGGCCGGTTGATACAGCGGGGGCTGGCTGCAGTCGGGCAGGTGGGCGGCTCCGGCCGGCAACCAGGGGACTATGTCGCTCTGGTAAGGCAGCCATTGCTGTAGCCGGGCATGTTGTTCCAGCCGTTCGGTGGCGGCGGCCACCAGCCCCTGTTCCAGTTCGGCACGTACCGGCAATGCCATCAGCAACAGGGTCAGCAGCAGGCTTCCGGGCGGAAATTGCCTTTCCCGTCGTGGTCGATTTGAAGGGTTTTTAATTATGTAAATCATTGATAAATAAATCTTTTAATTAGTGGCATGAATCTTGTTTGTCGAATGGCAACGATAACCATGGCACACAAGGAAAACGAATGGCACTGGGGCTCGACAAGGCACTCGGCATTCATCCGCACGCATTATCGCTCAGGATGGACAGAACACAATTACTGGCGGGAAATCTGGCCAACGTGGATACCCCCGGCTATCAGGCCCGGGACATCGACTATGCCTCGGTCTTGCAGCAGACCGCCCGTCAACTCGAGCGTGGCGGCGATGCCGGAATGATGAATGCCGAACGTCTGTACCGCACACCCTATCAGCCATCCCAGGATGGTAACACGGTGGAGTTGTCGGTAGAGCAGACGGCGTTTGCCGAGAATGCCATGGACTTTCAGACCAGCCTGACCTTTCTGAACCTTAAATTACGCGGCCTCAATCAGGCCATAGAAGGACGTTAATCATGTCGTTTCGCGGAATCTATGACATCGCCGGCAGCGCCCTGCAGGCCCAGACCAGCCGAATGAACACGGTGGCCTCCAACCTGGCCAACGCCGGCTCGGTGGCGGCCAGTGAAGATGAAGCCTATCGGGCCATCAAGCCGGTCTTCGCCACCCTCTACCAGCAGACCCGGGACGGCGAGCTGAGCGGTGCCAGGGTGAATATTGCCGGCGTACTGCCCTCGGATCGCATGCCGGAGCAACGCTACCAGCCCGAGCATCCGATGGCCAATAACGACGGTTATGTCTATTACGCCGGGGTCAACGTGATGGAAGAAATGGCCGACATGATGTCCGCTTCCCGCAGTTTCGAATCGTCGATAGAAGTCGTCGGCCGGGTCAACAGCATGCAGCAGGGGCTGCTGAATCTGGGGCAGCGTTAATCATGGCACTGGCAAATATCAATGGCCTGGACAATGCGTCCGCGGCCCGCTCCGGCGGCATTGCCCCCGGTAACGACGTCGGCAGCATGCGCAGCGAATTTCTGCAGATGATGGTGGCCCAGATCAACAACCAGGATCCACTCAATCCGCTGGACGGCACCCAGTACGTTACCCAGCTGGCGCAATTCAGCATGGTGGAAGGTATCGAACAGATGAAGGTGCAAGGCCAGCAGCAGGCCACTCTGCTCGATACCCTGCAGGTACTGGGCAGCACCTCGCTGATGGGCAAGAAGGTCACGGTGCCGACCCAGTCGATCACCCTGGATAAAGCCGAAGCCCTGACCGGCGACATTCCGGTGCCGCCGGGCACCGAAAAGCTGACCATGCAGGTGCTCGACAAGAACGGCACCCTGGTTCACGAACAGGAATGGCAGCACCCGACCGGAGAGCAGGCCTTCAGCCTGCCTGAGCTGCCCGAGGGTGACTACGACTTCAGGGTCACCGCCGAACGGGACGGGGTCAAGGCCCCCTTGTCACCCTACCTGACCCGTACCGTGGAAAAGGTCAGCCTGCCCGGCGGTGGCGGCGACATCATGCTCGGTCTGGCCGGTATCGGTCAGGTGTCATTATTCCAGGTGACCGAATTCGGTCAGCCCTAAGCGCTATCAAGGAATTACATTATGTCTTTAAGCATTGGTTTAAGCGGCCTGCGGGCTACCAACGAATCACTGGGTGTGATCAGCCATAACATCGCCAACGTCTCTACCGCCGGCTTCAAGAGCGCGCGGGCCGAATTTGCCGCCGTGTACGGTGGTGGCCAGGCCGGCGGGGTGGAAGTCAACAATGTGTCTCAGGACTTCGACCGGGACGGCGACGTGGTCAACACCGGCCGCGCCCTGGATCTGGCGATTTCCGGTAACGGTTTCTTCATGACCAGCCTGAACGGTCAGGCCAGCTACACCCGGGCCGGCACCTTCAATCGCGATGCCGACAACTACATCGTTTCCGGCAGCGGTCAGCGCCTGCAGGGTTACATGACCAACGCCGCCGGTCAGCTGCAGCAGGGCGTGGTGGACGATCTGCAGGTCGACGCCGCCGGTCTGCCGGCCAAAGCCAGCACCAGCCTCGACTTTACCGCCAACCTCAAGGCCGATGCCGAGACCATAGATCCGCTGGTGACGCCCTTTGATCCGGCCGACGCCAGCAGCTACAACTTCTCCCAGTCGAGCGAGCTGTACGACTCGCTTGGTACTCGTCATGTGATGACCCAGTATTTCGTCAAGACCGGCGCCAACAGCTGGGAAGTGAACTACCGCATCGACGGCAATGCCGCGGGTGCCGCCCAGGCGATGACCTTCAATACCGATGGCACCCTGGCCGCGCCGGCCGGCAACATTGCGCTGGCCTATGCCCCTGCCGGTGCCGAGCCGATGGCCATTACCCTGAACCCGGCCAAGATGACCCAGTATGCCGCCGACTTCAGCGTGTCGCGCAACCAGCCCGACGGTTATACCGCCGGTGAACTGGCAGGCGTGCGTTTCGAGTCCAATGGCGACATGTATGCGGTATTCACCAACGGTCAGGATCAGCTCAAGGGCAAGGTGGTGATGGCCAACTTCGCCAACCCCAACGGCCTGCGCCAGGGCAACGATACCAGCTGGCAGCAGAGCTTTGCCTCCGGGGCACCCACTATTGGTGAGCCCGGTACCGGCACCCTCGGCAGCCTGACCGCCGGCGCCTATGAAGGCTCCAACGTCGAGCTGACCGGCGAGCTGGTGAATCTGATGACCGCCCAGCGCAACTATCAGGCCAACTCCAAGACCATCAGTGCCGCCGACAAGATGACTCAGGTGCTGTTCAACTCATTCTAAGGAGCGTTAGATGGATCGTCTGCTTTACACCGCCATGTCCGGCGCCCAGCACGCCATGATGGCCCAGGGGATTCGGGCCAACAACTTGGCCAATGCCAACACCCAGGGCTTTCGCGCCGACTTCGAGCAGGCCTCGGCCCATGCGTTGAGCGGTGACGGTTTTCATACCCGGGTACTGGCCCAGAGCCGGCAGGCGGGCACCAACATGGCTGCCGCGCCCTTGCAGCAAACCGGTCGCGAGCTGGACATAGCGGTGCAGGGCGAGGGTTTTATCGCGGTGCAAAGCGGCGAGCAGGAAGGCTACACCCGGGCCGGCAACATGCTGGTCAGCCCCGAAGGCGAGCTGACCATCAATGGTCATGCGGTGATGGGCGAGGGCGGGCCGCTGGCACTGGCCGAATTCAGCAAGGTGGAAATCGGCTCCGACGGTACCGTCAGCCTGACCCCTCCCGGCGGTGGTGCCCAGATTGAGGGCGGCCGCATCAAGCTGGTTCGCCCCGCGGTTGGCGATCTGCAGAAGGGGGTTGATGGCCTCTTCTATGCCACCCAGCAGGATCGGCTGGTGCAGGACGAAGACATTCAGCTCAAGCAGGGCTACCTGGAAGGGGCCAACGTCAACGTGGTGGAAGAAATGGTGCAGAACATGGCCCTGGGGCGCCAGTTCGAACTGCAGGTGCGCGCCATGAAAACCGCCGACGATCAGGCCCGGGCCGGCGCCCGTTTGATCCGCGGCAGCTAACCGCCGTTTTTTCTCTGATGCCGCCCGGCCTGGCCGGCGGCATTGTCAGCAACACAGCATTGGGTAATCACGAACATGCATGCAGCATTGTGGGTAAGTAAAACCGGATTGAGCGCGCAAGACGCCAAGATGACCGCCATTTCCAACAACCTGGCCAACGTCAACACCGTGGGCTTCAAGCGGGATCGCGTGGCGTTTGAAGACTTGTTCTATCAGGTGCAGCGTCAGCCTGGTGCGGCGGCGGATCAGCAAAACCAGGTGCCGTCCGGCATTCAGATGGGGAACGGCGTCAAGGTAGTGGGCACCCAGAAGGTGTTTACCACGGGTAATTTTCAGAACACCGGGCAGGAACTGGATCTGGCCATCGTCGGCCAGGGCTTCTTTCAGATTGAGCGACCCAATGGCGAGCTGGTCTATACCCGTAATGGCCAGTTTCATCGCAACAGCGAAGGGCTGATGGTGAACGCCGAAGGGCTGCCGATGGTGCCGCAGGTGGAAATTCCGGAAAATGCCATCGGCATTACCGTCGGCAGCAACGGTACCGTCACCGCGTCGCTGGCCGGCCAGGCCGATCCGCAGGAGCTGGGCCTGATCACCCTCGCCAACTTCACCAACCCGGCCGGACTGGAAGCGATGGGCGGCAACCTGTATCGCCAGACCGCCGCCTCCGGTGAACCGCTCGAAGGTCAGGCCGGTGACGATGCCCTGGGCATGCTCAAGCAGGGCACACTGGAAGGCTCCAACGTCAACGTGGTGGAAGAAATGGTCGACATGATCACCACCCAGCGAGCCTACGAGATGAACGCCAAGGTGGTGTCTGCCGCCGATCAGATGCTCAAGTACGTAAGCCAGGCGCTCTGATGATGCGAGCCTGTCACCTCTTGGCTGCCGGTCTCTTGCTGCTGCTGACCGGATGTTCCACCTACGAGTTTGTACCGCCCGAACCGGGCGAGGACAAATGGGCACCCACCCCGGCGCGGGTTGAATACGAGCCGTCTCGTCGCGATGGCAGCGCCTTCAGTCAGTCGTCGATGATCACCCTGTTTCAGGACCGGCGTGCCTATCGGGTCGGTGACATCCTGACCGTGATGCTGGAAGAGCGTACCCAGTCGAGCAAGAAGGCCGATACCAGCCTGGACAAGAGCAGCAGCATCGATATTCCGGTTCCCATTGTCGGGCGCACCGCCCGAACCAACCTGACGGCAAGCGGCGCGGCCGACCGTGATTTCAAGGGTTCGGCCAGTACCAGCCAGCAGAATACCCTGTCCGGTTACATCACGGTCACCGTGGCCGAGGTGCTGCCCAACGATGTGCTGCTGGTGCGGGGCGAGAAGTGGATTCGCCTGAATCAGGGTGATGAATATGTACGGCTGCAGGGGCTGGTGCGAATCGATGATATCGACGGCCAGAACCGGGTGCCGTCCCAGCGGCTGGCCGATGCGCGTATTACCTATGCCGGTCGCGGCGCCCTGGCCGATACCAATCAGGCCGGTTGGCTCAGTCGACTGTTCAACAGCAGCTGGTTCCCCCTCTAGGAGTGAACATGAAATTTTCGTCTTTGATGGTGCTGTGTCTGGCACTGTGCGCAGCCCTGGTATCCCCGGCCCAGAGCCGGGAGCGCCCCCTGCTGGATGTGGTCGATATTCAGGGTATTCGGGATAACCAGCTGGTGGGCTACGGCCTGGTGGTCGGCTTGTCCGGCACCGGTGATCGCAGCCAGGTAAAGTTTACCGGCCAGTCGATGACCAACATGCTGCGCCAGTTCGGGGTGCAACTGTCGGACGATACCGATCCCCGGCTGAAAAACGTGGCCGCGGTGTCGGTGCATGCCACCTTGCCGGCGCTGGCCGGCCGTGGTCAGACACTGGATGTGACCGTATCGTCCATCGGTGATGCCCGCAGCCTGCGCGGCGGCACCCTGCTGTTGACGCCGCTGCGCGGGGTCGACGGTCAGGTGTATGCGGTGGCGCAGGGCAACATGGTGGTGGGCGGTCTGCAGGCCGAAGGCAACAGCGGCTCCTCGGTTACGGTCAATGTGCCGACCGTCGGCACCGTGCCCAACGGCGCCCTGATCGAGCAGGAAATCAGCTCCACCTTCGCCAGTGCGCCCACGGTGACGCTGAACCTGAAGGACGCCAACTTTCGCAGCGCCCGCAACGTGGAGCTGGCCATCAATCAGGTGTTTGGCCCGGACGTGGCCCGCGCTATGGGGCCGCGCACCATCGAATTGCGGGCACCGGCCGACACTCGCCAGCGGGTGACCTTCATGTCGATGCTGGAAGATGTACGGATAGAAATGGGCCCGACCCGGCCGCGAGTGGTGTTCAACAGCCGCACCGGCACCGTGGTGGTAGGGCAGGATGTCAAGGTGCAGGCGGCGGCGGTCAGCCACGGCAGCCTGACCGTGACCATCAGCGAACGGTTCAATGTCAGTCAGCCCAATGCGCTGTCTCAGGGACAGACCACGGTCACCCCCGAGTCGGATCTCAAGGTCGAGCAGGATCCGGGGCAGATGTTCGTCTGGCCCGAAGGCACCTCGCTCGATGAAATTGTACAGGCGGTCAACAGCCTGGGTGCCAAGCCGGACGACCTGATGTCGATATTGCAGGCGCTGGACGAAGCGGGTGCACTGGATGCCGAGCTGGTGGTGCTGTAGGAGAGAATGATGAAAACAGAGACAAGCCAATACCTCAACTGGCAGGGGCTGGAACAGGTCAAGCGTCAGGCGCCGGAGCAGGGACTGGAGCAGGCAGCCGAGCAGTTTGAAGCCATGTTCCTGCAGATGGTGCTGAAGAACATGCGCTCCGCCACCGATGCCATACGGGATCCTGACGGCCCTTTTGCCCCCGGCCCCCAGCAGGCGATGATGCGAGACTGGTACGATGGCCAGATTGCCATGAACATGGCGTCCAGGAGCCAGACCGGATTGCGGGAACTGATGGTGGGCCAATTGAGTGGCACATTAAAGAATGCCCGGTCGGCGGTCGTTGCTAATGGAGATGCGCCCATTGCCGCCTTCAGCCAACCGCTGCGGGTGGCCAAGAACGGATAAGATGAAATGGCAATGATCAATAACGGCCTGTCCGGATTGCTGGCGGCCCAGACCGCGCTTAACACCATGAGCCAGAACGTGGCCAACGTGAATGTGCCCGGTTACAGCCGGCAGGAAGTGCAGCTGTCGGCGCGCCAGACCGGCTTTGGCGTGATGGGCGGCAGTGGTGTTCAGGTCACCGGGCTGCGCCGGGTCGCCGACGAGTTTCTTACCGTACAGCTGTGGCGGGCCGAATCCGACGCCGGTCAGCGCGAGCAGGTCAGTGGCTACCTGGGGCAGCTGGAAACGGTACTGGGCAGTGAAGACAGCAGTTTGCTGCCGGGCCTGAACCGGTTTTTTGCCTCTTTGCACGGCGCGGCAGAAACGCCCCAGAGCATGGCGCCGCGCCAGCAGATCATCGCCTCGGCCGAGGCGCTGGCCCAGCGCTTCAATCATCTCGGATCTCAGCTGGATGCGCAGGAGCGACGCGTGCTGGATCAGCTCGATGCCTCCAACAGCCAGGCCAACAGCCTGCTGAGCCAGGTGGCCGAACTCAACGAAAAAATAAAGGCGGTGGGTGCCCAGGGCGGCAGCATCGGCATTCTGGAAGATCAGCGTGACGAAAGCCTGCGCCAGTTGTCGCAACTGGTCGAGATTCGCAGCTCTCGCCAGCAGGACGGCACCGTCAATGTCAACCTGCCTCAGGGCCAGCCACTGGTGCTGGGTAACCAGGCGGCGCAGATCGAGCGGGACGACACCGAGCTGTCGGTTCAATTCGGTACCCAGGAATACCCGCTCGACGGCAATATCGGCGGCAGCCTGGGTGGCTTATTGTTGCACCGGGAAGAGCAGTTGCTGCCGGCGCGGGCCGAGCTGAACACCATGGCGCAGGAGATGGCCGACAAGGTCAACCAGCAGCTGGCGCAGGGCGTGGATCTGAACGGTCAGCCGGGGCAGCCGCTGTTCACCTTTACCGCCAACGATGCCGCCGGCAGCCTGAAAGTGGCCGACGGTTTTACCGCCGAGCAGCTGGCCTTGTCCGGCGCCACCGACCCGGGGCCGGGCAATAACGACAACCTGCAGGCGTTGCTGGGGCTGGAAGATGCCAGCTACGAGGCGTTTCGGGGCCTGGTTGGCGAGCTGGCCATTACCAGTGCCCAGTGGCAGGCCGATGCGGCCGCCGCCGGCAATATTCGCATGGAAGCCCAGTCCCGGCGCGACGGGGTGAGCGGCGTCAATCTGGATGAAGAAGCGATGAACATGATGAACTATGTGCAGAATTACCAGGCCAATGCCAAGGTAATCGGCACCGCCGACCAGCTGTTCAACACCCTGCTGAACATGATCTAATCCGCAGTGGGAAGCCATGACTTCCCGCTTGCAAGGCGTTTTAAGGAGCCGTAATGCGCGTCAGTACAGGACAGATTCAACGCATCATGATGCACAGCATGGAACAAGGCGGTGCCGATTACGGCAAGCTGTTGCAACAGATGGCCAGCGGCGATCGGCTGCTCAAACCGTCGGATGACCCGCTGGCCACGGTGCGGCTGCAGGGTATCGACAAGGAGCTGAGTGCGCTCGGTCAGTATGAAAAGAATGCCGAACAGGTGAAGAGTCGCCTCGGTCAGGAAGAGACCCAGATCGATGCGATGAAAGATGTATTGCTGCGCCTGCGCGACATGACGGTAGAGGCGGGCAACGGCAGCTACGAGCTGGCAGAACGTCAGGCGCTGACCCAGGAAATGGACTCGCTCAAGCAGACGCTGCTCGATCTGGCCAACGCTCGTAACGAAGAAGGTCATTACCTGTTTTCTGGCTCGAAAACCGATGTGGCGGCAATTGCCGAAACCGCGCCCGGGGTGTTCAGCTATCAGGGCGATGATTATCAGCGCCAGGTGGCCATCGCCAATGGGGTGACGGTGCCGTCCAATGACAGCGCCAAGCGCCTGCTTTTCGACGGCGGCAACCTGTTGCAGCAGGTACAGGATTTCATCGAGGTACTCGACACCACCGCCGGTGACATCAGCACTCAGGTGGGCGACATGCTCAATAATCTGGATCGGGGCATCGGTAGCGTCACCCGTACCCTGACCGACATCGGTGGCCGGGTGAACGGCCTGGAGCAGGTGGTGGCGGCCCATGGCGAAATGCAGGTATTTGGCCAGGGACTGCACAACGAATTGTCGGCGCTGGATTACGGCGAAGCGGCCATGAACATGCAGCAGATGCTGCTGGCACTGCAGAGCACCCAGAAGGCCTACGTCAACGTTAATCAGCTGTCGCTGTTCACCACACTGTAAGGATACGACCCGATGCAGGTGACCAGCCCGCGCCTGAGTCCGCTCAATACCAATCTGGAACCGGCCGCTGGCATTGCCGGCGCCGTCGCCGAATCCAGCACGCCGCCGCTTACCGCAAAAACGCCGGTGTCGCAGTCTGCGCCCGGCCGTTATCAGCAATGGGGTCGGCTCAGTCAGGCCCAGAATCAGATAGCCCGGCTGCAGGCGGCCGAACAGTCGCTGACCCAGGCTTATCAGCAGCTACGCCCGCTGGCCCAGCGGCTACAGGCGTCGGCCATGGCGCCGGAGCAGCAGAGCCGCTGGGGCGAACAGTTGGCGCGGTTATCCGAACATCTGCAGCAACAGGGGCGGCTCGATGCCCGCCTGCAGCCGGTGGCGCTGGACGGCGATGCCGCCCGTTATCGCTATCAGCTGGACAAGGTCGATTTGCTGAGTCCGCGGCCGGTACGGGAACGGGTGACCTTATTGCTGGCCGGCCAGCAGCAGGCCATGGGCATCAGCATAGCGCCGGGTCAGCGCCCGGTAGTGACACTGACCCAGCTTAACCGTCATCTGGCGCCGCTGGGCATTAATGCCGAAGCGGAGCAGGGCAAGCTGCAGCTGATTGCCAGGGAGCGGGGCGAGGCCATTTTGCGTCAGCCAATACTGATGCAGGGCGAGGGCGTGCGAGTACCGGCGGGCGAGCCGGTGCTGATCAAGGCCACCCCCGAGCCCGATGCATTGGCGCCCCTGCAGGCAGCGGCACAAAAGGGTGAGTTGTTGAGCGAGCGGGAACACCTCAAGCGGGTCATGGTACGTATTCAGGATTATTCCCAGCGCCTGCAGGAGCAGCGTCAGCTGATCCTGCAGCACACTGCCAAAGCCTGGCCGGTAGCGGCAGCGAAAGAACCCGGTGCTACTCCATTACCGGCCCAAGCCAGCCGTTTCGAGCAACTGGTGTCGGCGCTGGTGGCCCAGGCCAACGTCTCCCGCCACAGCGCCGTGGCCTTATTGAGAAAGGAATAGCTGCGCAAGGAATAAGCGCCGTTCTTGTAGGGTCGAATTTATTCGACCTGTTACCTGGCGCCTGATTTAACATTCGGCGCTCACCATTTTGTTCCCTGTAGGCCAGCCCCGGCTCGGCTTTGCTGTCACACCTCACACCTCACTAAAAATTTTCTGCTTTGCTCAAGTTGCCGTTTTCCCGTGCCGTTTTATTCAAGTGAATCAAAACACCCTATTTAAAAGGATCACCATCATGGGCATGTCCATTCATACCAACTTTACCTCTCTGGTTACCCAGAACACCCTGAACAGCACCAACAAGATGCTGGGCACCGCCATGGAGCGCCTGGGCACCGGTTTTCGCATCAACTCCGCCGCCGATGATGCGGCCGGTCTGCAAATCGCCACCCGACTGCAGGCCCAGACCAACGGTCAGGGCGTGGCCATGCGTAACTCGCAGGATGCCATTTCCATGATGCAGACCGCAGAAAGCGCTTTCGACGAAATGACCAACATTGCCCAGCGCATGAAGGATCTGGCCACCCAGGGTGCCAACGGTACCAACTCTGCAGCAGAAAACACGGCGATGGACGCCGAGTTCCAGCAGCTGGGTGCCGAATTGGAAAACATCATGAAAAACACCAGTTATGGTGCCGGTACCAACCTGTTTGCTGCGGCGGGCAAGTTCGAAGCGGGCGCGGTGACATTTCAGATTGGTGCGGGTACTGCAGAAACTCTGGATGTTGATATCAACGCGGAAGTAAAAGCGCTGAACACCAGCACCACGCTTACCGCCGGTGTTACCGCTCTGGGAGCGCTGACCGACCAGGCTACTTCTTCCACCGCCATCGGTACCATGAACACGTTCCTGGATAATGTTAGTGAAGTGCGGGGGTTGCTGGGTGCCAATATCAACCGTCTGGAGCACACCATCACCAACCTGGGCAACATGCGTGAAAATGGTGAGCAAGCCAAGGGCCGTATTATGGATGCGGACTTCGCTCAGGAAGCGTCCAACATGTCCAAGAACCAGATGCTGATGCAATCCGGTATGTCTGTGCTGAGCAACGCCAACCAGAGCAGCGGCCTGGTGATGTCACTGCTGCGTTAATCGAATTTTTCGTGTGAGAAAGGGCCCTTTGCGGGCCCTTTTTTATGTTTATGCATGCTTGATGTTCTATCGCCATGTTGCCCTTTTTAGCGGTACTGCCACGTTCAATGCGTGATTCCTGCCCTGTGAAAAATGACCGCCTGTTTTATGTTGAGCCAGGCACTTTTCTTTCAATCACATTCAAGTTCTATCCGGACACCGTCGTTTTATTCTTTTGAATCAAAACACCTTATTCAAAAGGAAAACGATCATGGGCATGTCCATTCATACCAATTTTACCTCTCTGGTGACCCAGAACACCCTGAACAGTACCAACAAGATGCTGGGCACCGCCATGGAGCGTCTGGGCACCGGTTTTCGCATTAACTCCGCCGCCGATGATGCGGCCGGCCTGCAAATTGCTACTCGACTGCAGGCCCAGACCAACGGTCAGGGTGTGGCCATGCGTAACTCGCAGGATGCTATTTCCATGATGCAGACTGCCGAAAGCGCTTTCGACGAGATGACCAATATTGCCCAGCGCATGAAGGATCTGGCGACTCAGGGTGCCAACGGTACCAACTCTGCCGCCGAAAATACGGCCATGGATGCTGAATACCAGCAACTGGGTGAAGAGCTGGCCAATATCATGGAAAACACCAGCTATGGTGCCGGTACCAAGCTGCTGAATACCGGTGGCAAGTTTGAAGCGGCAGCCGGCGTTAAATTCCAGATTGGTGCCGGTACTGCCGAGACCCTGACCGTTAATGTTGGAGCAAAAGTGACCGCTCTGAATACCGATATCGGTGTGCCGGGTGCCACCACGCTGGGCGATTTGACCACACAGGCCAACTCGACGACCGCCATCACCGATATGAATACACTGCTGGACTCCGTAACTGCCATACGTGGTGATTTGGGTGCCAACATCAACCGTCTGGAACACACCATCACCAACCTGGGCAACATGCGTGAGAATGGTGAAGCGGCCAAGGGCCGTATCATGGATGCCGACTTCGCTCAGGAAGCGTCCAACATGTCCAAGAACCAGATGCTGATGCAGTCCGGCATGTCGGTGCTGAGCAACGCCAACCAGAGCAGCGGCCTGGTGATGTCACTGCTGCGTTAAGTCATAGGTTTTCTTTCTGTCAGATTATACGTTTCCTTCTTGTAGGGCCTTTGGTCGGGCCTTGCTTTAGCTTACTTTGCCGGGAATGCCCTACTGGTATTCATTGGCATGGTTTGTCTTTTTGCGGCTCTTTTGGAGCCGCTTTTTTTTTGCCCGGCGTTGGTGCGTCCGGTGAACGATGGTGGTCATTCAGCATTGCCATTCAAGTCATCCCTGTCCTTTGTCGTTAGTCACAACTAATCAGTCAAATCTCGTCAACACGATCGACGTTAACTTCACCCGGAGGTGGCAATGTTTGGGATGGGCAGTATGGATCCTTCTTCTATGGCGCAGATGCTGACGTCGGCCGAGCGCACACCATTGGACAGCTTGCTGAGAGGTCAGCAGAGCGAGCTGGCCAGCCAGAAAGACGCTTATAACAAGATTAAAACCAAGTTGCAGGGCCTGCAGGACAGCATCAAGGCGCTGACCGATGGCGCCGGGCTGCAGAGTCAGTCGGCGACCACTTCCGCCGAAGGCTATGTCAGCGCCACCGTCAACAGTGGGGCGGTGAACGGTGACTACCAGCTGTACGTCAAGCAGCTGGCTCAGGCGGATCAGCAGGCACTGGCGCTGGCCGATGACTGGACGGCTCCCAGCCAGGGCCAGCTCGATATCAGCCTCGACGGCAATACCATGAGCCTGGACTTGTCGACGCTGGCACCGGGCTCCGGCCTGAGCGAGCTGCGTGATGCCATCAATCAGGCGACCGACAACAGCGGCGTGACCGCCTCGCTGATCCGGGCCGATGGCCAGACCCAGTTGCTGCTGACCAGTGCCAAGACCGGCGCCAGCCAGGCCATGAGTATCAGCCTGAGTGGCGGCAATGGTGAAGCCGCCTACACCGACCTGAATGCGGCGCTGAGCACCAAAAAACAGCTCAGTCAGGCCCAGGATGCCCAGATTGAACTGGGCGGCGCCGGTGGCCTGCAGCTATCCAGCAGTACCAACACCTTCGATGGCCAGATTGATGGCCTCAGCCTGACCGTCAACAAGGTTCACGCCCAGGACGGTGCCGGTGCTTATGTCGATGCGCCACTGACGCTGTCGGTCGCCACCGATCAGGAAGCGATTGAAAGTTCGCTCGAGGGCATCGTCAGCGCCTACAACGCCCTGGTGTCGGAAGTGGAACTGCAGACCCGCAGTAAAGACGGCAAAACGGCGGCCCTGAGTGGCGACAGCATGAGCCGAGGTCTGCTGGGCCGCTTGCGTGGCACCCTGTCCAATCCGAGCGGCGATATCGGTTTGTCCGAATTGGGCATCAAGACCGATCGTTATGGCAAGTTGTCGCTCGACACCGCCGCCATGGCCAAGCTGCAGCAAGACAAGCCCGGCGCCTTGGAAACGGCACTCACCGGCACCGATGGCTTGTTGACCCGGCTGGAAGCCGATACCAAGCCGTATCTGGATCGTAACGGCATTCTGGTTCAGCGCGACCGCAGCCTGCAGGCGGGGCTGGACAGGATCACCGACCGGCAGGAGTCACTGGATACCCGCATGAACAAGGTTTATCAGCGTTATCTGGGGCAGTTCACCCGCATGAACACCTTGGCACAACAAATGCAACAGACCATGAGCATGTTTTAACCGAGGTAGGAGCCGCCCCATGTTTGATGCCGATTCCGGCTTTGATGTTTACCAGCATACCCAGACCGACGCCCGGGCCGCCCAGGCCTCGCCCCGTGAACTGGTGCTGATGCTGATGGATGGATTGTTGGACGAAATCGCCCGGGCCGAAGGCCATATGCTGGGTGGCCGGCTGGAAGAAAAAGGCCGAAGTATTGCCAAAGCCATTGATATTATTGGTGGTTTGGACAGCGCGCTGGATTTGAAGCAGGGCGGAGCCCTGGCCGAAAACCTGCATCAGTTATATGACTATTGCGGCCGCCAGCTGTTCAGCGCCAGCGTAAACAACGAGCCAGCCCATCTGGCTCCGGTGATTCGAGTGCTGGAGGATCTACGCGTCGGCTGGCTGGGGCTGGGCAGCGAGGCGGAGGCTTGATGTACAAACGGAACCTCAATCTCCCCAAGGCGGAAAACCGGATTCCGCCGCCGAGTGTGAGGGCAAGCGCATGAACCGTTCGGTGCTGGCGCCTTTGTTTGGTCGCCTGCTGATGCTGCAACAGCGTATCGGTCAGGCGGCGGAGGCGCGACAGTGGGGCTGGCTGGAAGAGCTGGATCATCAATTGCGGGCCTGTCTGGCCGAGCTGGCGCCTCACCGGGAGCAGCTCAATCAGCAGCAACAACAGGTACTGACCCAGTTTGCCAGTCAGTATAAGCAGTTGTGGGAAAGCATCCGTCAGCAGAGCGATGAACTGGGTCAGCAACTGACCGACCTGCGCCAGCAACACGAAGGCACCCTGGCCTATGACTGGGTGAGCCGGCTGGATGAGTCGTCATGATGATTTTACCCGCGGCGGTGCCGGGGCGGGGGACGCCTCCCGGCGAGCCCAGGCTCGCGGCCAATACGCCGGGCGAGTCCGGCTTTGCCGGGGTGGCCGAACGGCTGGGTAACCTGCTGAATGAAGCGGCCGGTAGCACGCGGGACGAACCGGCAGTATCGGGTGAGGCGCCGGTCAATCTGGAGTTGCCAGCCACCGAGGCCGATGGTGGCGAGCAGGCGGCATTGGTAGAGAACAGTACCGAGCCGGCATTGCCTGAAACGACCGAGGCTGAAACACCGGACCTTGCGGCAACGCGCGAACCAGAGCAAGAGACCACCGTTGAAGCCGAACCCGCTGACCAGCCGGTTGAACCGGTTCTCCCCGAGCTGGCAGACACTCCAGGTGATGAGCCGGTTACCGCCTTGTTGCAAGCAGCGGCGAGTGATGCGACCCAGGCCAAAACGACGGCTTCCGTCAGCGTGGAACCCGCAGCCCAGCAATGGGGATTGCGCTATCGAAGTCTGGCCGAGTCGGGGCAGACATCTCCTTCGCTTCAGCCCGTGACCGGTACCGCTGTGCCTGATGCATCCAAAGCGGAGATAGCGGCAGGCACCCCGTCGGCCGTTTCGGTCAACCAGATGTTACTCAAGCAACTGTCCGGCAAGCCGGGGCTGCCTGCTTTGCCTGCCATCGACATTAAGGATGCCACCGTAGCCAGCAACAGCCTTACCGCCACGACGTCCGTTGTGGCGGTGGATTCGGCCCGTGGCCTGGCACCGGTGGTGCATGAGTGGGCGCCGCTGACAGTGAGCCCCGGCAACAAGGCCGCCCTAGGCGAGCAGTTGCTGCAGGCGCTGAAAGACAAGGTCGAGCTGCAGCTCAATCAGCAGGTGCAGCAAGCCCGGATCAAGCTGGATCCGCCGGAAATGGGCCGCCTGGAGCTGAGCGTGCGTCTCGATGGTGATCGGCTGCATATTCAGATCAACGCCAGCCAGGGCGCGTTGCGCGATGCGTTGACCGCCCAGGCGGATCGGCTGCGCAGTGAATTGCTGCCGCACCACAGCGGCGGAGTTGAAGTGAACGTCGGCCAGGGAGACCGGCAGTCATCAGGCTCGCCCGAGCCTGGTGAACAGCATATAGGCGCGGCATTGGCCGACGCGGGCGAACCGATGAAGCAGGAACGATACGTTCGTGACTGGATTAACGCCCTGGCATAACCGAGGAAGATAAAGTGGCAAAAAAATTACGTACCCCTCTCTTGATAGTACTGCTGGTGCTGCTCGCCTCACTGGCCGGCATGTGGGCCGGCACCTTTGTGCTGGCCGATTATCGTGATCGCTGGGTCAATGATGGCTGGGCGGCCTGGTTTGAGAGTACCCCGGAGCCGGAGCCGGTCACCGAGCCTCGGTTTCAGCCGCTGGAGCAGTTCGTGATAGGTCTGCCCGGTGCAGAGCGCAATCATTACATGGTACTGGAACTGGCGTTGATGAGTCGACGGCCCAACCAGGTGGCGCTGTGGGAAGGGGTGCTACCGGCATTGCGCAACACCACCCTGACCTACTTCAGCGGCTTCGATCATGAGCAGGTACAGCAGCAGTTGCAGGACATGAGTCGCTTCGAACAGGAGCTGCAGACGGCGCTGAACCAGCGGCTGGAAAGCTACGACTATGCGCCTTCGGTCGAAGCGGTGCTGATCACCAAACTGGTGATTCAGTAACCATGGGCATGCTGCAGGAGCAGGACTGGCCCGAGGCCGAGCCGACGCTGCCTACCGCGCGGGTCGACAACGAAAGTTACTGGCTGAATCAGTATCTGCCACTGGTCAAGCGGGTGCTGGGCCAGCTCAGAAACCAGGCCGGCACCATGCTGGATGCGGACGACATGTCCCAGATTGGCATCATGGGGTTGCTCGAAGCCTTGCGCCGTTACGGGGGGCCGCCGGATGAAAGCTTTGCCGGCTTTGCCTTCAAGCGCATTCGAGGCGCCATTCTGGATGAACTGCGGAGACACGACTGGCGTCCGCGTCAGCTACGCCAGCAGAGTCACCAGTGTGCCCAGGCCGAGCGGGAGCTGATGCGTCGTCTGGGGCGGCGTCCTACCGAGACCGAACTGGCGCGGGCCATGGGAGTCGAGCTGCCGGCGCTGCGCGACATTGTTTATGCCGGACAGATGGCCGAAATGGAGAGCCTGCAGGAGCTGCTCGAACACGGCGTGGAGCCGGCTCAGGACTCGTCCTTTGCACAGCTGGAGCAGCGCCAGGTCATTACCGGCCTGCTGACCCGGTTGCCCGAGCGGGAACAGCGGCTGATGTCGCTGTATTACCAGCATGAACTCAACATGAAGGAAATTGCCCTGGTGCTGGATTTGACCGAGTCCAGAGTCTGCCAGCTGCACAAGCAGTGCCTGGCATTATTAAACCGTGAACTCACGGTAAACGGAGAGGTGTAATAATGCAGAAGCTGTTAGGTATCGCGGTCATCCTGATCTGCGTTTTTGGTGGTTTTATCATGGCCAACGGCAAGCTGGCGGCCCTGTGGCAACCGGCCGAAATCATCATCATCATGGGCGCGGGTCTCGGCGCGCTCATCCTGGGCAATTCTACCGCCGTGCTCAAGGGAATCTGGCATCAGCTAAAGGCCATTTGTCGTGGCCAGAAAGATGACGCCGAGCTGTATCGTCAGTTGCTGCCGCTGATGCATCAGTTGCTGCAGGAAACCCGGCTCAAGGGGCTGAAGGCGCTGGACGGTCATGTGGAATCCCCCCAAACCAGCCCGCTGTTCAGTCGTTATCCACTGGTGACCCAAAATCCGGAGCTGCTGGGCTTTATTATCGATAATTTGCGCATGCTGGGCATGGGCAAGCTCAGTGCCCACGAGCTGGAAGCGCTGCTCGAGCTGGAAGTGGAGGCGCTGGAAGAAAGCATGATCAAGCCCTCGCAGGCGCTGGCCAAAACCGCCGATGCCATGCCCGGTTTCGGCATTCTGGCGGCGGTGATGGGCATCATCATCACCATGCAGCATCTGGACGGCCCGCTCACCTATATTGGCGTGCACGTGGCGGCGGCGCTGGTGGGCACCTTCCTGGGGATTTTTGTCTGTTACTGCCTGTTCAGCCCGGCCAGCCATGCCATGGAACAGTGGGTAAGTCGGCGTATTACCGCGCTGGAATGTGTGCGGGCGATACTGGTGTCCCATATCAGCGGCAAGTCGCCGCTGCTGGCGGTGGATGCGGGACGCAAGCTGATTGAGCAGGACATCAAGCCCAGCTTTATCGATATGGAATCCTGGATGACGGAAGCGGAAGCCCCCTGATGCGTGACCATGGAACCGTAATCGTCAAACGCAAGTCGCGCCATAAGGGCGAAGGCCACCACGGTGGTGCCTGGAAAGTGGCCTTTGCCGACTTTGCCCTGGCCATGATGGCGCTGTTCATGGTGCTGTGGATTCTGGCGGTGTCGAGCGAGCAGGAACGGGAAACCATATCCAGTCAGCTGCGGGACTACTCGGTGTTTGAAGGCAGCAGCAGCCCCTATCTGCTGGGCGGTACGCCTTTTCCGGCCGACTTGCAGGGGCAGCCGGTAGCCCAGATTCCGGGCCAGGCAACCCAGCTGCAGGATGTTTCTCTGGCCTCTCAGCCGTTACTTAGCCTGGATGATCTGCGCCCGGGACGGGTAGAAAGCGAACAGGACAAGCGCCGGCTGGCAATATTGATTGGTCAGCTGGCCGAACGTCAGGGCATGGAAGACAACCTGCAGCTGGATGTGGTGCCGGAAGGGTTGCGCATCCAGATCCACGATCATGGCGACAAACCCATGTTCGATCGGGGCAGTGCGAGGCTGGCCGGTGACTTCGAGCAACTGCTCAAGACCCTGGCGCCGGTGTTTGAAAAAGTGGAAAACCGGTTGCTGATCTCGGGCCATACCGACTCGGTCCGTTATGTCAGCCAGCATTATTCCAACTGGGATCTGTCCGGTGCCCGGGCACAGAACGTGCGTCAGCTGTTGCAACTGGCCGGCGTGCCCGCCGGGCGGGTATTGCAGGTGGTGGCGATGGCCGATCAGGCGCCGTTCAATCTGGAAGATCCCACTTCCGGTGACAACCGTCGGGTCGAGCTGATGCTGCTGAGTGAGCAGGCCGAGCAATTGCTGCTGCAGCTGTATGAAGCCGGGTTACCCGGCGGCGTATTCGACAAGCAGGCCCAGCGTGCCCAACTGGAAAATACGGCTGACAACATCGTTCATTAATCCTGTTCTGTCGTGCTTGAGTTGCCGCTGTGGATCAGGGGCGATTCCAGCCAGGGGGAGGCGCCGTGCTGAACGGGGCCTTGACCTCACCGAACAGGGCGCCGGAAGAGGATAAATCCAACCCCGCAGCCGGAGCCATGAACAAGGGTTGCGGACGAATGGGCACCAGCTGCTCGGTGCCGGCCCGCCTGTCACTGGCTACCAGAATCGAGTATTCCTCGTGCGCCGATAATGATTCCCCTTTCAGGGCAAGGTTCCATTGCTTCAAGTCAGCGACGCTGACGCCCAGTTGGCGTGCCAGCCGACTCAGTGACACCGGTCCCGTGATCTTGTGTTCGCTGAGCGAGGAACGGCCACGGGCCATCGGGGTGGCCAGCAGTTTTTGTACCGCCAGAAAGCGGGGTACATAACGGCGGGTCTCCTTTGGCAGAGGTAATTGCCAGAAATCTCGGCTGCCGCTTTTGCGCATGGCCCGTCTGACCCGGCCTTCTCCGGCGTTATAGGCTGCCAGTGCCAGCAGCCAGTCGCCGTCGAAATAACCATGCAACCAGGACAAATAGCCCAGTGCGGCGCGGCTGGCGCCGAGGGTGGCGAAGCGGCCGTCGAATTCGTCGTCGATACGGATGCCGAAGCGGCGGGCGGTGGCGGGCATCAGTTGCCACAAACCGGCGGCACCGGCATGAGACAGGGCGCCGGGCTGGTAGGCACTTTCCACCACCGGCAGCCAGGCCAGTTCGGGCGGAAGCTGGTGTTGGCGCAATAACGGAAGCAGGTGGGGAAGCCAGTTTTCCGCCCTGGTGCGGCTAAGCTCGAGGTGACTGGGGTGGCGGCGCAGGTAGTCCAGCTCGCGTTGCACCTCGGGGCGCTCGTAAAGACCCGGGGCAAAGGGCAGGGCGAGAGCGGGACGAATAGTCAGTCCGATCAGTAACAGCAGCAAAGGGATTATTTTCATGGTATTCGGGTAAGCAAGTTGCGTACCCAAACTTTATTTTTGTGCCGTTGGGTCGTTATTAAGGAAAGATTCAGCATAAGCAAAGGAGACGCGATGCGTGCTGCTGCGGGCCAGCCTCACCCTCTGGGGCGTACCTTACATAAAATAACGCTGTATTTGATCCTGCTCGACCTGCTGTTATTGCTGGGCTATGGCCTGCGCAGCGCCGAGCAGGATCTGATTGGTTTTGTGGTGCTGAGTGTGCTGATGCTGGGTTATCAGTGGTTGCTGGGGCGGCTGCTGTTTCTGCAGGCGCGGCGCAGCAATGACGGCTATCTGGTTTATCCGGTGGTGATAGCCAGCCTGATATTTGCCGTTTTGCTGTTTCGTTCTGCCCTCTGGGTGCCGGGCATAGCATCATGAAAAAGGTGTCTTGGCATTGCATTTCAAGCAGTCATTATTCGGGGGGGCTATTTTTATTAATGTTATTGATTTGTATCAATAACATGTCATCTGCAGGATGCACCATTCGGGTCTCTTGGGTATAGTCGGCGCTTCGGTGACAAGGAGAGCTCGCCACCATGGCTGGACGCCCAACCACAATCAAGCGCTATCTGCTGAATCGTACCCTGTTTTTTTCCATTATCGGCTTCTTGTTGTTGCTGCTGGTGGCAAATCAGGCCTATCAGAGCAGTATCCGGGAAAATGCCCATCAGGTAGCTTCCTCGGTGGCAAAGAATACCTTCAATTCCATGTATCTCATCATGAGTCAGGGCTGGACCCGATCACAGTTGGAATCGTTTCTGAGCGAACTGGAGTCCGGCAGCCTCGAGGGCAACATTCGTATCAACCTGTACCGGGGCGGTCTGGTCGATGCCCGCTTCGGCGAGATAGAGCAGCCGGCGCTGGATAGTTCGTTGCACAGTGTGCTGTCGACCGGGCAGGTGGCCGCCTTCGATCAGGGCGAGCACCTGCGTTACCTTTATCCGCTCAATGCCCGTGAAAACTGTCTGGCCTGTCATACCAATGCTCGGGCAGGCGATACCCTGGGAGTGATCGAGGTACAGCAGGATTTGTCGGCCCAGCTCGGCATGGCCAACCGTAATTTGCTTTATTACCTGTTGCTGCTGTCTCCTCTTCCTTTACTGTTTGCCTTCTGGGCGGTGCGCCGGGTCAGCCTGCATATCAACGATTCGGTTCAGCAGCTTTCTCGCAGTATCGAACAGGTCGAAACCCTGTCCGACCTGTCGCGCATGGGGGAAGGGCGCAGCGATTTTCGTTTTAAAGAGATGAACAGTATTTTCGGTCAGGTCGAGCAACTGGCCGACAAGCTGCGCAATATTGCGGTAGACAAGGATCTGCTGGAATTCGAGATTCGCCTGCTGGAAAAGTTTGTCATTACCTCGGAAGTGGTGCGTGACTGGCGCGAGTATGTCAACGTGCTGATGATTGACATCAACAAGGTGCTGGATATTTACACCATGTTCTCCATCTTCAAGGTGGATGATGAGTTGTTTGACCTGGAGATTTTCTGGCTGCATCCACCCAGCCCGCAAACCCTGAACATGATGGAACAGGCGGTGCTGCACCGGCTCAGAGCCCAGGACTCCCTGTTCCGCCACAGCGAGTTCAAGCTGCATCACAACATGGTGCAGGGGGGCAGTGAAGTGGTTATCGAGCTGGATACTCATGATATTGAACTGCAGACCAAATCCCTGCTGGTGGAAATCCCGAAAATCGGCGGTATTGTCGGCATCGGGGTGCAGGCGGATATCGTCAAGGACAGAACCAAGGTGCTGGTGCTGGAGAGTATCCTGTCTACCCTGCTCAACGTGGTGGGGTCGGTCAAGGCCATCTACAAATACACCCGGGATCTGGAATATTACGCGACCCGGGATCCGCTCACCAATCTCTATAACCAGCGTATGTTCTGGGAACTGCTTGAGTATGAGCTGGATCGCAGTCGCCGGCACGAGTATCCGGTGGCCATGCTGCTGCTGGATTTGGACAACTTCAAATCGATTAACGATGGTTACGGCCATGCCAGTGGTGATCGGTTGCTGACCGAGCTGTCGGTGTTGCTCAAGCAGCAACTGGGCAATGGCGATGTGCTGGCCCGTTACGGTGGTGACGAGTTTGTGGTGGTGCTGCCCGAGGCCGATATGGAGCGGGCCGAGCAGGTGAGTGAGCAGATCCTGCAGGCACTGGACAGCTTTGTGATGGAATACGACGGCAGCATGCTGAAAACGAGCTGTTCCATTGGTGTGGGCCTGTATCCCGACCATGCAGACAATGCCAAAGAACTGTTCATGTTCGTGGATAACCTGATGTACCGCGCCAAGGCGCAGGGAAAAAACCGGGTCAGCTTGCCGAAAGAGCAGGATGTGGCAGAAGTTTTCCGCGATATGAGCGAAAAGACCCAGCTGGTGAACCAGGCTATCGAACAGCGAACCTTGCTGCCGGTGTTTCAGCCGATATTACCCATGGGTGATGGCGAGCCGGGGGCGGTGGAAGTACTGAGTCGCATTCGGCTGGCGGATGACAGCCTGATGAATGCCGGTGAGTTCATCGAAATTGCCGAGTCCATGGGCAAGGTACATCTGCTCGATTATATCGTGATGGAAAAGGCCTTTGCCCAGGTAGGCGCGACCGGTTATCGAGGGTTGCTGTTTATCAACCTGTCGCCGCGATCTGTGCTGGTCAGTGATTTTCTGGGCCGGGTAGACAGGCTGGTTGCGCAGTATGCAATGTGCCCGGGCCGTATCGTGTTCGAGATCACCGAAAGAGATACGATAAAGAGCATGGTGTTGCTGGAGAAGTTTATTCGGGCACTGAAAGATGCCGGTTTTTTACTGGCAATCGATGATTTTGGCTCGGGTTTTTCGTCTTTTCATTACCTGAAGCATTTACCGATCGACTTTGTAAAAATCGAAGGCGAGTTTATCGCCAACATGGCCAATGACAGTCGGGACATGGCGTTTGTCAGCAGTATCACGCAGTTGGCAAAGCAGTTGGGTGTGAAAACGGTGGCGGAATACGTGGAAACGCAGGAAGTGCTGGCTCTGGTGCAGGCGACCGGTATCGATTATGCCCAGGGCTATCATATCGGCCGGCCCATTCCGGATTTGGCCGAGGCCATGATTAGGGTCTGTTGACTTTTCGAGATGATTTTTGCAGCAGTTTGTGGGGTCTTGATACAAGGCAGCGCTTATGCCGTGTAGTCACGCTACATAAATAAGCGATAACGCAGTAGCAAGACCCCACAAGCGCTGCCCTGCGGGTTCGGCTAAACGCGTTTTTCTCTTTGTTGAGAGGGCTTTGCTTAGAATGACTAGGCTACACCCCTCTCGTCGCGATAAAAACGCGTTTAACTCGAACAAAATTTAACCGCGAAAGGTCAACAGACCCTAAACTTGGGTGAGTCATTTTTGTCGCCCCGTTGAGTCTATACTCTGAATGGTTATCAACTCGGCAAGAGGGAAACGAAGATGGCGAAGATATTACTGGCAACCCTGATGGCGGCAGGCCTGGTTGCCGGTCTGGCAGGCTGCAACACCTTTGCCGGTGCCGGCAAGGATATTCAGAAAGGTGGCGAGGCGGTGGAAGAAGCCGCGCGTGATGTGCAGAGCAACTACTGATAACGACGGATTAATCCGAATGAAAACAGCCCGCGGATCGATTGATCCGCGGGCTGTTTTATTTGTTCAGCCGAAGCGCTGCTGCAGATAGGCGATGATGTCATTCGACTCATACATCCAGCGGCTTTCGCCGTTTTCCTCGATGCGCAGGCAGGGAGACTTGATACGCCCACCGCCGGCCTGCAGCTCGTCTCTATGCGGGGAGCCGGGCTGAACATTACGCAGTGCTATGGGCAGGTTCAGCTTGTGCATGTTGCGACGAACCTTGATACAGAAGGGACAGCGCGGCAGCTGATACAGTGCCAGTTGCTCGCAGGCTTCATCCACCTGTTGCTGTGCTTGTGGTGCTCGGCGCATTTTGGTAGGACGAGTAATGAAATCACCCAGCTGCCAAATCCCCCCAATCCCATTACGTAATACTTTTACCAGCATGACGGCTCCTTTTTTATGAGCAGCCACGACCGCTCATCAGATGATCAAAAAAGGGATTGTATCTGAAACGCGCCGTTTTTTCGCTATTTCAGCCGGTCGTTGACCGAGGCCATGATGCGGCGCGCCCGCGCCATGACCGGGGTATCCACCATGTTGCCGCTCACCGCCACCACGGCGCCCTTGAGTCGTTGTTCGGCATCCAGCACGTGTCTGGCCCAGTTGATCTGGGCACTGGTGGGCGCCAGCGCCTGCCGGGCCGGTGCCACCTGAGCCGGATGAATGAGCAGAAGCCCACCACAGCCCAGCCGCATGCCCTGACGAATGTAGGCGGTCAGCCCCTTGGGATCGTGAATGGCGGTATAAATGGCGTCCAGCGGTGCTGCCAGCCCATGAATGCGCGAACACATCACCAGCTGGCTGCGGGCAAACAGAAAGGCCGATTCGTCGAGCGGCTCGCCCGCCGGTGGCGGATAGTCCATGCCCAGATCCAGCGCCAGATCCAGCTTGCCGAACAGCAGGCGGGCCACGCCGGGGGCGGCGGCAATCTCGTTCAACCGGGTAAAGGCCAGCGCCGATTCAATAAAGGGTAACAGGGGTTTTTCGGTGATGTGGGCCAGCTCTTGCAACGCCTCGGGATCTTCGGCCTTGGGCACCACGATGGCGGCGACCGCCGGAGAGCGGCAAAGGGCACTGTCCTGATTAAACCAGGGGCTGCCGGTGCCGTTGATGCGCACCAGCACCGAGTTGGCGGCCTGTTTGTCCAGCCAGCCGCTCAGGGTGGTGCAGGCGGCGTCTTTTTCTGCCGCCGGTACCGCGTCTTCCAGATCGATGATGATGGCGTCGGCCCCGCTGGCCAGAGCCTTGTCGAAACGTTCCGGCCGGTTGGCCGGAACAAACAGCAGCGTTTGCAGCGCATTGATATCCATAAAAACCCCCTGTCAATCCGGGCAGGGTTGCCCTGAAGATGTGCAACGGAGTCTTCTGTTTAGAGCAGTTCGTCAAGACTGTAAACCGCGAAATCCGGATTGTGGGATCCGGTCGCCATTAGAGGCTCTGATGCGGGCCGAAAACCTCGTAAGTCATCGCGCATAATTTATGTGGAACTCATGCAGCCTTGGAGCGCACCGGATCTGAGAAAAAGGGGGCCGTTTGACGGCCCCCGGCAGGGTGGGATATGCCTGGACTTATTGTGTCAGCAAGGCGCGTTTGCGCTCGTGCGGTTGTTGCTGGTTGGGATTGTCGGTGGCCAGCAGCTGAATGTTGAACTCCATGCGGGTGAACGGCTGGCTTAATCCATACTGTTTAGCCAGGACCGGATCCTCGATGCGCTTGCCTTCCACTACCAGCTCGTCGCGAGTGGCGAAGGCGAAGTCATCAAAGGTGTACTCGTCACCGGCCAGGTTAATCTGGGTGGTCAGGTGACGGTAGCCCGGTTTGGAGATGAAGTAGTGGATGTGTGCCGGGCGCCGGCCGTGGCGACCCAGTTGGTTGAGCAGTTTCTGGGTGGAACCTTCGGACGGGCAACCGTAGCCTGACGGAATGATGCTCTGGGCGGTGTAGCGCCCCTCGGCATCGGTCTTGATACGTCGGCGCAGGTTGTACTCGCTCTGGGACTGATCGAAGTAAGAGTAGGCGCCTTTAAGATCGGCGTGCCAGATATCGACGACAGCATCCGCTAGCGGCTGGCCTGCCTCATCGGTCACCAAACCCGTGATGATCAGGGTTTCACCGTCCTGTGTACCATCATCCATGCGGGCGAAACCCTCGCTAAGAGGTGCGCCGGCCACGTACAGCGGACCTTCGATGGTACGCGGCGTACCGCCGCTCAGACCGGCTTCGGCATCGGCGGTATCCATGCGGATATCCAGGTAATGGTCCATGCCCAGGCCCGGGGCCAGCAGACCGGCCTCGCCGTTCTGGCCCAGCTCGTTGATGTAGTAGACGGCACTCCAGAACTCTTCCGGGGTCACGTCCAGATCTTCGATGATCTGGAATACGTCTTTCATGATACGGTGTATCAGCACCTTGGTGCGCTGGTTGCCACCTTCCTGATCGAACCCGGCGATTTTTTCCAGTAATGCCTGAACCTGTGCGGTATGTACGGTTTTAACGGTCATTGTCTTGCTCCTTGACGTTGGATATGGGTATTAGAGTGTGGGCGCCTGCTCGGCCAGCCCGGCCCTGTCGTTGATAAGGGCTGATATTCGGATTAGCGATCCCCTTCGTGAATGGAGGACGGATGCCGGCACAGGGGCGCGACGCTGATGTCCATGTAAGGGAACAGCGGCAGGCCGCTTATCAGCTCTTGAAGCTCGGCGTTGTCGGCCACATCGAAAATGCTGACGTTGGCGTAGCTGGCGGCCACCCGCCACAGGTGACGCCACTTGCCCTGGGTCTGCAGTTCCTGGGCGTAGGCTTTTTCTCGCGCCTTGATTTCTTCCGCTACATCCGCCGGCATGCCATGGGGGATATTCACCTTCATCTCGACTTTGAACAGCATGGGTCTTTCTCCGTTTGGTAATGAGTGCGACTGTTTGTCTAGCGCTATTATTTGCGGCGATAGTAGGTCAGCTTGTCTTCGTCTATCTCTATGCCCAGACCGGGGCCGGTGGGCAGCTCGACGCCGTTGTCATGAAAGTTCAACCGCTTGACCACGATGTCGTCCTTCATCAGCAGTGGGCCGAACATCTCGGTCCCCCAGTGAATTTTGTCGAGTGTGGACCAGGCATGCAGCGCGGCCACGGAGCCGATGGTGCCTTCCAGCAGGGTGCCGCCATAGAGACCGATACCGGCGGCATCGGCCACCCTGGCCACTTCCAGCGCCCGCAGCGGGCCGCCCGCCTTGGCAATTTTCAGCGCCACGGCACCAGCAAAGCCGGCGGCGGCCAGACTGAACATGTCTTTTGCATCGGCCACGGCTTCGTCGGCCAGAATGGGCAGATGGAACTTTTCGGACAGGCGCACCAGCGCCGCCAGATCCTTCATCGGGGTCGGTTGCTCGACCAGATCGATACCGGCGGCCTGCAGCTCGGCCATGCCTCTGGCGGCGGTGGCTTCATCCCAGGCCTGATTGACATCGACCCGCACGCTGGCGCTGTCACCCACGGCGGACTTGATGGCCGCCACGTGGCGAACATCGTCCATCAGGGAACGCGAGCCGATTTTCAGTTTGAAATCACAATGACGTTTGGCGGCAATCAGGCTGTGGGCTTCATCGATGTCTTTGGCGGTATTGCCGCTGGCCAGGGTCCAGAGCACCGGAAGGTGTTGATGCACGGCGCCGCCCAGCAGATCCGACACCGGGCGATTCAGGCGCTTGCCCTGCAGATCCAGCAGGGCGGTCTCGATGGCGGACTTGGCCAGGTTGTTGCCACGGGTGCAGGCGTCCAGCCTGACTCTCAGGGTATTGATGTTGTCTGCAGCTTGGCCTAACAGCAGGGGGGCGAAGTAGGTATCTATGGTCAGCTTGACGCTTTCCGGGCTTTCCGGCCCGTAGGCCAGGCCACCGATGGTGGTGGCTTCGCCCACACCCTCCAGACCCTCGGAGTCTTTCATGCGCACGATAACCATGGTCTGAACGGCCATGGTGGTCATGGAAAGCTGGTGCGGACGTATGGTCGGGATGTCGACCAGCATGGCTTCAATGGACTGAATGGTTGCAGGCATGTAACTTCCTGATATCTCTTGCTCACAGTTTAATTTCTGCATTGCCATTTCCCCTATATACGCTTGAACAGGGCGGAGCGGTTTTGTTCCTGGACACCGTCGGCGGCAGTCAGGAATGATTCCATATGGATATCACGCTCGAACAGACGGCTGTGCATCAGGGTGGTAATGGCGGCATCGATCATCGGTGGCGGGCCACACAGGTAGGCTTTGTTGCCGGCACAGCGTTCCTTGAAGTAATCCGCCACGGCCTCGTGCACAAAGCCGCTAAAGCCCTGCCAGTCATCTTCCGGCAAAGGGGCGTTCAGTGCCGGTATGTAGTGAAAGTTGTCGTGCCCGTCGGCCAGCCGTTCGAACAACTCACGGTTATAGAGTTCGGCGACATTGCGTGCGCCCTGGAACAGGTAGATGGGACGGCAATCGCCTTCGGCCAGCATATCCAGAATCATCGACTGGGGACTGGACAGGCCCGAGCCACCGGCAATAAAGATGGCGCCCTGCTCATCGGATTTACGCACGAAGAACTGGCCATAGGGACCGGACAGCGCGAGCGAGTCGCCCACCTGCAGCTCGTCATGCAGCCAGGTTGTGGCCTTGCCGCCTTCGACCTTGCGCACGTGCAGTTCGATCTCCTGCGAGGAAGAGGGGGGATTAGCCAGGGAGAAGGCCCGGCTGCCGTCCACTCCAGGCACCTGCAGGTTGATGTACTGACCGGCCTGGAAGTCCATGTCCCGATCCAGCCTGATGCGAAGGCCGCGAATGGTGGGAGACAGAGCAAGGATTTCGGTGACGGTGCCGCTGTAATCCTGTACCGGATAACCGGCAAAATCCGGATCCACGTCGATATCGGCCTCGATAACCAGATCGGATTCCGGCATGCAGCAGCAGGCCAGTACTTTTCCTTCTTCCCGCTCCACATCCATCAGAGCAAAGGGCGATGCCGCGCCTACATCGGCAAAACCATCGGTGATCTGCACCTTGCAGGTGCCGCAGGTGCCGTGACCGCAGGCGAAAGGCAACCACACTCCCTGACGCAAGGCGGCATCCAGTATGGTCTGTCCCTCTTCTACCTCGATGACATCGCCGGTCGGCTCAATGGTGACTTCGTAGCTCATAAAACCTCCTTAAACGCCCGTGCCTTTGTAACCGTTCAACCCCGGCGTTCTGAAGCGCAGCAACGACTTGTGATCGAAACCTTGCTGTTCCAGAGTCTGTTCGCGAGAGGGCGACAGCGGTTGGCCGTTGAGGGTCCATTGCACGCTGGACCAGTCAATATGTTCGAAATCGGGATGCTGGCTGAATCCTTCGCTCAGGATCCTGTCCTGAAGATCGGAAAACGGCATGGCCGGAGACAGTAGAAACGTCTTGGCCGAGCAGAACAGCAGGTGCTCGTCCCATCCAATATGCACCAGAATATTGTCGCCAAAGTTGGCTCTGGCATCCCTGACTTCGCCCTTGTAGTCTTTGTTGAGTGCGATAACCGGCATGATGTGTTTCTCCTTGATATCGGGGACATTATTCGTCCCCTGTTAATACGGCTTGGGGTCAGGCCATGCCTTTCCACTGGTTCCAGCGTTGTTCGTCCGGTGAGCCCTTGAAGTCCATGTTGTCGGCGCCGACGTTCATGCGGTAATAGTCGCTGAGGATCTGCTCCAGATCGGGGCCGCCACAGTTACCCTGAAGGATCTGGTTAACCGGCAGCCATGCCTGGGCGTATTTTTCCGGTTCATCACAGAAAATATCGTGACAGCCATCGGAGCACATGTGATATCGCTCGCCCTCGTGGATGGCCTCCCGGTAACTGATCTGGCCCGGATCCTTGTCCATCTCGGTGAAGGTCATGGGGACCTGACATACCTGGCACAGTTGGGGCAGACCGCTGCTGTAGAAACGCTTGCCTTCCGCTTCCATTTTTTTGGCCAGCTCCCAGCGCGGACGGTAATATTTGTCGAAGGTGTCCGGATACTTCTCGCTCAGCCAGTCCAGTTCCTCATCGCTGGGGATCCAGGTATGGAAGCCGGCGGCATGACCGTAGTTGTAGAAAATCCACCAGGCCTGGTGCGACACATGTTCTTTTTCCTTTTCGATGACTTCGCTGTATTTCGGCATCCGGATGCCATAGCGGGCCAGATCTTTGAACAGGGCGCCGCCGGCTTCCTCGAAGTACATCTCCCAGGCTTCCTTCCAGGACATCACCTTGTTGGGCAGCATGTAATCCATCATCATGCCGACGATGGACAGCAGCCGGGTGCCACGCCAGAACCACTTGTCGATCCATTTTTGTACTATCGGCAGGTTATCCTCGTGCTGCTCGAGCAGGAACTTGATGATCTCCAGACCCAGGGTCATGTGACGGGCTTCGTCGGACTGGGCGCTAAACCCGAAGGTAACGGTGGCCATATCGCCATTGTGGGCGGCACCGGACATGAAAGGTACGAACAGCAGGTTGGTCAGTACGTATTCAAAGGAAAAGCTGATGGCCAGCAAAAATTCGAAGGGGCCGGCACTGCGGGCATCTTCGAAGAAGGATTTGGGCACCGACAGATACCAGACCCGGTCGTGCATGTGGCTCCAGTCCTGGAAGCCATCAAAATGCTTGTTGTAGTGGCTCATGGCGTGGATCTGGGTTTGCACATGGCGCAGTTCATCAATGGACTGCATCTGTGAAGCGATACGGGCGCCGATGCCGCCGAATTGCCGGCCGGCGTGTGCATATCCCTGATAGGCCTGATATTCCAGCGGGGTGACCGCCGTCAGAAACAGCTTGATGGCGTTGACATAACGCGGGTCGGAGACGTTGAGCTGGCCGTTGTTCTGGGAAAAGGCATCGAAAATGGCGTACAGCTTCTTTTCTTTTTCCGACTGATATTTCCAGTAGGCATCCATGGTCAGGCGGAAGGGATCTTCCCATTTTGACCAGTCGGTGATCTTGATGCCTTCGAACTCTTCGAACGGAAAGGCATCCTTGCGATCCTGATAGGAAAACTCCCAGTCCAGATCGCGGGTCAGCAGTCGGTATTTATCCTTGAGGTTCAGTTTTTTAGCAGCCATGAGTCACTCCTTTCCTCAGCTTTTCCAGCACAATGTGAGTTGATCTTCGTCTTCATCCACGTTGCCGCCCAGGGTAATCAGGTTGAGGTGCAGTTCCTGCACATCCCAGTCACGGCCCAGCTTTTCTTCGACGGTTTCACGCCGTATCACCAGCAGATCCTCATTTTCAATGCGGATCATCGCCGGCATGTGCTGAATGCTGGCATCCGGGTTGTCTTCTTCGATGGCCTCGACGATATAGCGGGAAATATCGTTGTCTTGCAGAGCCAGATACACTTTTGACATGTGATGGTTTCCTTATTGACTGATGCCAGCCTTGGCGATGCGTTTGTCGAGTGCGTTGAGGGCGTCCTGCAGGGCGTCGTCACCCAGCATGTCCCGCACCAGTGGTGACAGGGCATCTGCTACCTTGCCACGCCATTTTTCGGTCCATTGCTGCAACTGCTGTCGGTTAGACTCGCTTTCGGCGGCGGCTATCTTGAAGGCACTGTCGCTCCAGCGGCCGAGATCCTTGTTACATTCCTTCATGAACTCGGTCAGCAGGCCGATATCACGGCCGCCGTTGGCCACCAGCCAGGTATCGAACTGACGGTATACGACATCATTGAGCAGGGTATCCAGCACCAGGTTTTGCGCGATAAACAGCTCGAACCAGTCCTTGGTGACCAGGGTCTCTTCGCACAAGGCACGCAGCCCCTGCCAGGCCGGATCCGTCATCCAGTATTCTTTGGCCTGGGCCAGAGAGTCGGCACTGTTGCCATCAAGCAGCAGGCCGATACGGGAGAGGTACTGCGCCATGCCCAGTCGATCCATGCCGGCAAACAGCAGGGCCTGGGTGATAGCCGTGCCGTAGCCGTAGTCGGCGCCAAACATGTGATTGAGGTTGGCAGTTTGCTCCACATGACGCAGAGGAAGCAGGAAGCGGGTGAGTTTGGACTTCAATTCATCGCTCAGGTTGGCGGCCAGCTCGCGCTTTTCAAAGAAGGTATAGTTGTTTTCGGCGCCTTCCTGCATGCGGGCCCGCTGCTGTACATAGGCACCGTAGTAGAACTGGCGCGGGTCACGAAAGCTGTACCAGTCGGCCATCTCGATGACGGTACGGCTTTTGTCATTCAGCTGTTTTTTCTGATCCCACAGCGGACGGTAGTGGAAGTTGGCTTCACCCTGTACGTCGTAGGTGGCCTCCTGATAGCGGCTGGCCGGCTTTTCGCCAAAACGGCGGCTGATATTGGCAAACGTCTGTCGTATCGGCTCTATGCCGGCGGTTTTGATTTCCAGTGTCATCTTGCTTCCTCTTTCCTGAGAATCTTATTTCTGCGAGTGATTGTGATTACGGCTGAGCAGGGTTTCCTCTCCATATCGCCATTTGTCCATCTCGGCATCGACGGTATCGCTCTGCGCCTGGGTCATTTCCACCACCTGATTGGTCTGGCAGAAGTGCTTGAATGCATCTTTGGGCATGACCAACTCCACGAACAGGCCGGGATCATCGATGGCAAAGTCGAACTCGACAAAGCGGGCATCCTGCGGACTGCGTACGCGGATATATTTGGTCAGGCTTTTGAAGGGAGCCTGATTGCTTGATACCGGGCGTGGCCTGGGTGCATCCATGGTGTTAACCTCCAGCGTATTGATAACAATGTGTAAACACTCCGTTTCATCCATGACTTAATTGCAACTAGGGTGCCATTTTTAACTTGACGATTATTTTTTATTTAACTTATTGTTTTTAATGGTTTTTGTTGTTTTTTTTGGCTTGTTTTTTGATGTGGGCGGTTTGATGGTAATTTACAGATTTGATCAAATGGTTAATATTGTTGCCTTTATGTTGGTTATTTGGTGAGGGCGGTATGCGAGGGAAGCAGATCTCGCACATGGGATCCTGCTGGCGGTGTTCGCCATGAGCCACGGACAGGGATGAAAATGAAAAATGAACGATCTGGATAGCTTGAAAATACTCGACCCGGAAGATTTGATTTCCGGTATTCGCTTTAGCAGCGAGCAAGGAAAAATCTGGTTTAATGAGCAACGAATGCTGCTTATCCATGCGAATGTGATGGGGCAATTACGCAAGGAGCTGGTTGAAACGCTGGGAGTGCAAAGGGCCAAACGTTTTTTGATGCGTTTTGGTTACCACTCCGGGCTTAAAGACGCGGAAGTCGCCCGTAAAGTCAGGCCGCATATCACCAAAGAAGAGATGTTCATGGCGGGACCGCAGCTGCACGCCATTCGCGGCATGGTCAAGGTGGTTCCTACCAAACTGGAAATCGACATGGAGTCGGGTCACTTTCTGGGGGAATTCGACTGGTTCAACTCTTATGAAGCGGATGTGCATCAGCATTACTTTGGCCATGCCGAAGAGCCGATCTGCTGGAGCCTGCTGGGTTACTCCAGCGGCTACACCAGCTACTTCATGGGGCAAACCATTATCTATAAAGAAACCCGCTGTGCTGCCATGGGGGATGATTGTTGCCGTATTGTCGGCAAGCCGCTGGACGAATGGGAAGACAAGGCGGAAATCGAGAAATTCATGTTGCCGGATCCCGTTGCCGAAGAGCTGTTCGCGCTGAGAAACGAGCTGGTCAGGCTAAGAGATACGGTGGGAGATGACAGCGAATACGATTATAAAATATTCAATTCCATCGGTCAGTCTGCCGCCTTTATCAAGGTGTGCAAGCTGATCAAGAAGGCAGCCAACAGTCGCGCGACTGTCTTGCTGCAGGGGGAAACCGGCGTCGGCAAAGAGGTATTCGCCCGCGGCCTGCATGTTTCCAGCGATCGGGCCGAAAATCCCTTCGTGGCAGTGAACTGTGCCTGTATTCCTCCGGAACTGATTGAGGCCGAGTTGTTCGGGGTGGAAAAGGGCGCCTATACCGGCGCAAGCCAGTCTCGCGAAGGCAAATTTGAACGTGCCGACGGTGGTACTATTTTTCTGGATGAGGTGATCGAGCTGTCCCCTCGGGCCCAGGCTACCCTGCTACGCGTCTTGCAGGAAGGCGAGTTGGAAAGGGTAGGGGATACCCGAACCCGAACGGTGGATGTTCGGGTAGTGACCGCCACCAACGAGGATTTGCAGCAAGCGGTGCAAGAGGGTCGTTTTCGTGCCGACCTGTTTTATCGGCTGAATATCTTCCCTGTGCATATTCCTCCTCTGCGTGAGCGTAAAGAAGATATTCCATTGCTTACCCAGTATTTTCTGGAGCGTTACCAAACCATTTACAACAAGCGTATTCTCGGGGTGACCGACAAGTCCCGGGAAGCGCTGCTGGAATATCAGTGGCCCGGTAACATTCGCGAGCTGGAAAACCTGATTGAACGCGGCGTCATTCTGACCGACAACAACAACGAAATAGAGGTGTGTAGTTTCTTTCCCGCCTTCAAGGACAGCGGCTCGGCCGTGGGTCGGGTCCAGCAGGATGGCTCCCTGCGGGAAGAGGTCCCTGCCGACGACGGCGATCAGGAGGCCTGGTGCGAGCGGCTGCTGACTGAGAACTTCAGTCTGGAAAGCCTGGAGCAAAGCCTGATCCGCCATGCTCTCAAGGTGGCTGACGGCAATGTATCCAAGGCTGCCCGCACGCTGGGCCTGACCCGGCCAGCGCTGGCCTACCGAATGAAAAAGCTGGAGCCGTCATGAATGGAGCCGGCGGTCGCCGGCTCCAGCACTACCTTATATCCAAACCTTAAAATACCTTGGTCAGGGTCAGGCGGAACAGGTCGCCACTGGGCCCGTTCTTTACGTCGTATTCGTTGAAATAGGCGGCGTTCAGCCCGATCATCAGCGATGGCCAGAAATAGCCAGCCTCAACCCCGAGGCTGTGCTTCTCTGCTTTTCCGGCCGGCGCTTGCTTACTGTTTTCCAGTTGCCAGGCATTGTAGCCAACCAGCCCCAGCTCCAGGCCGGTACTCAGTTTTTTTGCCATGGCCCATTCCACCAGCCAGCTATCACCCGGTGTAATATGGGTCTCATCCTGTTTTGACTTGATCTCGTAGCGGGACAAGGCCGATATCGACCAACTCTTTGCGGCATCCGGGTAATAGTTGCCGCCCAGAGTCAGCATGGTGGTCTTGAAACCCTTGCCAATGGAAGCAGGCTCGGTACTGCTGTAATCGCCGGTATCAAACCAGAGGCCGGCGCCAAACACCGCATCCCACTGCCGGCCGTGCCAGCCCAGTACAACCGGACTGACAAAGATATCGGCCACTCCATGCTCGGTGCTATTGATGCCGGCGATACCAAAGTCGAGGGAGGTGCGTTGCAGGGGAATAATGGCTTCCATACCGTAGTCGGCGTTCAGCAGCTTTTTGTTGGAGACCCAAACGAGGCGGTTAACCAGAGCGGTGACCGAGCCGGTGTTGTTGCTTGGTAGGTGATTGCCCTGTTCGTTTCTGAGCGAGTCCATATCGTAATGAGCCAGGTAGCCGCGGTAGTAAACGCCGGGCGGAGGGACCACGGCCCCCTTGATGCCTTCCACTCCGGGCACATAGTGTCCATTTGCGGCCAGGGTCGGGCCGGACAGTGCGGTGAGAGCGGCCGCCGTCAGTCCGCCGATATGCTTTCGCGTCTTTCTGGTTCTTGCCTGCGTCATAACATTTCCTTGTTGTAAAAGTGAGCGCCTGGTTCGGATAAACCGAGCGCGCCCCCGAACGACTGATATCCAGCGGTAATAGAAGGGGTGTTAACCTTTTATCAACATTTGTGCCACATGTTACTTTGGTTAATATATTGTTTTATATGACATTTTTAAGTTGGTTGCGGCAGGGGGGATCGCAGGTTTGGTGAAATAATGAAATGGTGGGAGCAAGATTAATGAAATGGTAAAACCGCCATACCAAAGCTGGGTGGCATGGCGGTGGGTTTTTTACAGGCTCTGATGCGGGCCGAAAACCTCGTAATGCAGGCGTGCGTCTTCGATGCCCCAGGCCGAGAGCTGTTCCTTGACCATGGCCATGAAGGGCAGGGGGCCGCAGAAGTAATAATGGGCACCGTCCTGAATGATGGCGTCTTTTACCTGGCTCAAGTCCATCAGCCCTTCGGCGTGATAGTCTTCGGCCGGCTGATCGTTTTCGGCCGGGGTACGATACCAGACATGGGTATTCAGGTTGGCGTGGGCCTGGCGACGCTGTTGAATATCGTCCTTGAAGGCATGCTGGGCGCCGTTTTCGCAGGCGTGCAGCCAGTGAACGTCGGCCTGATGGCCCTGGCTGAGCAGCTGGTCGAGCATGGCGCGCATCGGCGTCAGACCCACGCCGCCGGAGAGCAGCACGACCGGCGTGTCGGCACTGACTTCCATGAAGAAGTCACCGGCCGGTGGCAGCACCTGCAGGGTATCGCCAACCCGTACCTGATCGTGCATGAAGTTGGAAGCCACGCCACCCGGTTCGCGCTTGACGGCAATGCGATATTCCCGGCCGTTGGCGGCCTGACACAGGGAATATTGACGATATTCCTTGTGTTCGAGGAGGGGGCTGTCCAGGTGCAGGTTCAGATACTGGCCCGGCAGGTAATCGGCCACGGCGCCGCCGTCGGCCGGAGTCAGCAGGAAGCTTACGATTTGCTCGCTTTCCGCTTGCTTTTCCTTTACCACAAAGGCCCGGGTGCCACGCCAGCCGCCAGCCTTGCTTTCGTTGCCCTGATAGATCTGCTCTTCACGACCGATAAAAATTTCGGCCAGGGCACCGTAGGCCTGGGCCCAGGCGTCGATGACTTCGGGCGTGGCCGCATCGGGAGCCAGTTCCTTGATGGTTTCCAGCAGGTGATGGCCGACGATGGCGTACTGCTCGGGCTTGATGGCAAAGCCGGTATGCTTTTGGGCAATGCGCTCTACCGCCGCACTCAGCACCGCCGGGTTATCGATGTTTTTGGCATAGGCCAGCACGGCGGTAAACAGGGCGGCGGGCTGGCGGCCTGTTTTCTGGTGACTGAGGTTGAATACGTCTTTCAGCTCCGGGTTGTCACGGAACATGCGCTGGTAGAAGTGCTCGGTCAGGGCGGTGTTGGCAGACTCCAGCAAAGGGACTGTGCTTTTGACGATGTCGATGGTGCGGCTATCCAGCATGATATGGCTCTCTTTAAGTGATATTCAGGATGCAACTTAAGCGGCATATTATAGCTATATTTGATATGCATCAATACGGAGTCGAAATTATTCGAGGGCGTCGGCCGCTTTTTACCGGGTAAAATGGAGTAACTCCTTGATTGTTGCTTGCATTTACAGGCCCAGAGGTAACAATGCTTTTTTGTTACCTCCACAGGATGTCAGGTGATGACCCAGGATTCCCGTTTACAGCAGGTATTGGCGCTGATTGACGCCGAAAATCGCGAAGATCCCAATCAGGAGCTGGCCGACGGTCAGCATTGGCCGAAGGAGTATCTGTATAGTTGCCGAATGAGCGACACCCTGGCGCAATTTATGCCGAATGCACCGGAACTGCTGCAAATTGCCTGTCGGGCGCAGCACATCAAGCGCTGGAGTATTCCGCGATCCGACTACCCGATGGATAAGGCCGGTTACAAACGCTGGCGCAGTGAACTGGCGCAATTTCATGGTGATCTGAGCGCCAATATGATGGCAAAAGTCGGTTATGACGCAGGCGAGCAGCAACGGATCAAGGATCTGCTGCTGAAAAAGCAGCTTAAGCGGGACCCACTGGTGCAGGCGCTGGAAGACGTAATTTGTCTGGTGTTTATTCGTTATTATCTGGCCGACTTCGCGACACGACACCAGGAAGACAAGCTAATCGACATCATCCGCAAAACCTGGGGCAAGATGTCGCCGGACGGCCACGCCGCTGCGCTGCAAGTGTCGCTTGCTCCTGCCATGCAGGCCCTGGTCGGCAAGGCGCTGGAGGGATAAATCATCCCGCATATAGCTCTCTTTCGGAGTATGGCGGGAGAGGCGGTCTGGCGGTATTCGCTCTGGTTCAGGCGGGCGCGTGCAAGGTGGATAGCTAAAAAGATATCTATTGTATATACAAACTATATGAATCGTTAATGTGTATTTAATGTTAATTTTTTGTGAGTGCCTGGTGTTGTTCGGGCACCGAGAATACATCGATAAAGGGACTTGATTATATGAGGGAGTGGATCCTATGAATGCCATTGTTCTGGCCATCCTGGTGATGGTTGCGTTATGCCTGGCTCGGGTATCTGTGGTGTTTTCGCTGGTGGTCGCCGCCCTGATTGGCGGGCTTTGGGCCGGAATGTCGGTAGAGCAGGTGATTGGCGCCTTTAACGACGGTCTGGGCGGCGGCGCCACCGTGGCGCTGGCCTATGCCACCCTGGGGGCCTTTGCGGTGGCGCTGTCGCGTACCGGTATTACCGATCTGGTGGCCAATAAGGCCCTGGGCTGGGTCGGTACCCGGCGGGAGCCGGGCCAGCTGGGCGGCGTAAAATGGTTGATATTCGGTGCCCTGATCATCGTGGGTGCCGCTTCCGGTACCGTGGTGCCGGTACATATCGCCTTTATTCCCATTCTGGTACCGCCGTTGCTGGGATTGATGAGCATGCTGAAGCTGGATCGCCGCGCCGTGGCCTGTGTGATCACCTTCAGTATCACCATCATGTACATGACCACCCCGGTGGGGTTTGGCACCATCTTCCTCAACGATATTCTGACCAACAGCGTTAATCAGGCCGGTGACGGGCTGGGCATGCATGTCACGCCGGGCATGGCGCCCAAGGCGATGCTGCTGCCCGCATTGGGTATGGTGCTGGGGCTGGGGGTGGCGGTGCTGTTCAGCTATCGTCGGCCGCGGGATTACCAGCATCAGCAGGTGACCGTTAAAGAGCAGGGCACACCACAAACCCGGCTCAGTCGCAAACAACTGCTGATGATTATCGCCGCCATCGTTGGTGCCCTGGTGGTGCAATTGAGTACCGGCTCCATGGTGCTGGGCGGCCTGCTGGGTTTTGCCCTGCTGTCGATGAATGGCCTGTTCAAGTGGAAGGATCAGGACGATGTCTTTACTCAGGGCATGCGATTGATGGCGCTGATTGGCTTTATCATGATTGCCGCCTCGGGGTTTGCCGGGGTAATGAAGGCCTCTGGTGCCATTCCCGAACTGGTGGCCGGCTCCGGTGAACTGATTGGCAACAGCCCGCCGCTGGCGGCACTGGTCATGCTGCTGGTGGGGCTCTTCATTACCATGGGCATTGGCTCCTCGTTTTCTACCATTCCCATTATCGCCGCTATTTATGTGCCGCTGGCCATCAGCTTCGGTTTTTCACCCCTGGCGACGCTGGCGCTGGTGGGAACCGCCGGTGCCCTGGGTGATGCGGGCTCACCGGCGTCCGACTCGACCCTGGGACCGACCGCTGGCCTGAACGCGGACGGTCAGCACGATCATATTCGTGATTCTGTGATCCCCACCTTTATTCATTACAACATTCCGTTGGTGATCTTCGGCTGGATAGCGGCGCAGGTATTGTAAGCCGCAAGCCGCAAGCCGCAAGCCGCAAGCCGTAAGCTGTAAGCCGTAAGCCGTAAGCCGTAAGCCGTAAGCCGTAAGATCCCGGGTTCAACCTGAACCCGGGATCTTACGGTTTTTTTATGTCTGATTATTCAGCCCGGCGACGCTGTCGAGAAACAGTCGGGCGGGGATGGAGAGCGGAAATTCGCGGGAGCGGGCCAGTACCACTCGCTGGGGCGGAAATTCATCCTGCAATGGTCGGCAGGCCAAAGGTTCACCGTCGTAGCTTTGATCGCCCGCCGGGCGGGTGCAGGACAGCGCCACCCCATGACCATGCGCCACCAGCCCTCGCTGCATCTCGAACGAGGCGGTGGTATGAATCTGGCGTGGCTTGAGATCCTGATGCCAGAACAGTGACATGAAATACTCCCGGGTCAGCGGCATATCCTGCAGTATCAGGGTCTCAGCCGCTATTTCCGCCAGACCGAGTACCGGCTTGGCGGCAAGCGCGTGCCCGGCCGGCAACAGTGCATAGGGCTTCAGCTCGTCCAGCACCTGCACTTCTGTCTGCTGGGGCAAGCCCAGTTCATAACTCAGTGCCAGCTCGGCCTTGCCCTGTTTGAGCGCCTGGCTGACCCCGGCCAGATCCTGCTCTTGCATCACCACCCGAATGTGGGGGTAACGACGCTCGAATTCGCTGACCAGTCGGGGCAGATAATAAGGCGCTATGTCCCGAAAACAGCAGATGACCAGTTGCCCCTCTACCTCGGTTTCATGCTCATGCCGGCGGGCCAGCAGGTTGTGAGACAGGGTGAGGATCTGGCGGGCTTCCTTGAGTAATTCTTCCCCCCTGGGGGTCAGACTGACTCCCTGGCCGCGATGGCGTTGAAACAGCGGCTGATTAAGCAGACTCTCCAGCTGATGAATGGCGATGGACACCGACGGCTGGGATACATGCAATGCCTCGGCGGCTTTGCTGATGCTGCCATGCTGGGCCACGGACACAAAATAACTCAACTGGCGGAAGGTGAAGGGGATAGCCATTGATCTATGTACTTAATATAAAAAGTGTATTTTTATACTATGTAATGAGGGTGTTAAAGTCGACTCATTACTCATGAAGGAAAAGGAATACAGCATGAATATGCCGATAACCGCATCGCAGTCAGCCGAAACACGGTGGCTGACACCAGAGCAAAAGGCAGCGTATGAGCGCGACGGCGCCATCGTGATCAAGGGCGTGTTCAAGGACTGGATTGAACCGCTGCGTGCCGGCTTCGACAAGGTACTGAACAACCCCAGCGAGCATGGCCGTGAAAACGTCACCGGCAACGATACCGGCCGTTTCTTTGAGGATTACTGCAACTGGCAGCGTATTCCCGAGTTCAAGCGGTGGATTGAGCAGTCGCCGGGGGCCGCCATCGTCGGCGAAGCCACCGGCTCGGAGCGTATTCAGGTGTTTCATGAGCACATTCTGGTGAAAGAGCCGGGTACCTCCAAGGCCACTCCCTGGCATCAGGACCTGCCCTATTACTGCGTAGACGGCGAGCAGACCGGCAGCTACTGGATACCGCTGGATCCTATCACCCCGGAAAACGCCCTGCAGGTAGTACTGGGCTCCCACCGCTGGCCCAGGCTGGTGCGGCCGAGCAAATGGTCGACCAATGCCTCCTGGTACAAGGAAGACAGCCACTTCATGGAGATGCCGGATATCGACGGCGGTGACTTCGAGATCATGATCCCCGAGATGGAATTGGGCGATGCCTTGCTGTTCAACTTCAAGACGGTACACGGCGCCCCGGGCAACCAGACCATGAATCGTCGCCGGGCCTTTTCTACCCGCTTCATGGGCGACGATGTGCGCTATGTAGACCGTGGTGACGCTACTTCACCGCCGTTTGACGGTATCAACCTGCAAACCGGCGACAGAATGCGGGAAGACTGGTTCCCGGTGGTGTGGCAACGCTAATACCAATTTGAATAAACTGTCCGGGATTGATATCGCAGTCAAAAAGATCGAATGTTTAATGTGATCGGCTATGTATGAGTTAACTGTGTCTACACTGTATTTATATACAGAAATATGGTGGGCCAGATTATGGAATGG
>NZ_BAABDS010000008.1:489-81063 GCF_039539745.1 Oceanisphaera sediminis | reverse complement strand
CGTGTGGCGCAGAACGGTCAGACTGCTGCTTGTCTGCAAAGGCACTGGACCCCCGCGTTCGCGAGGGTGACGGATCCGGTATCTTTCTGCAGAGAGATCCTGACTTTCGTCAGGATGACGGCCTGAGCACATGATTAATCCGATTGGTATTAACCGGAAGAGGAGGGCGGCAATAGTGTTTCGAGAAAGGTGTCCAGCACCAGGTTGGCGCGGCGACTGCGGGCGGTAATGGCGCAAAAACGGGTGGTGAAGCCGGTCTTGTCCGGCTGCAATGCCTTCAAGCGGCCGCGTTCCACCCAGGGGCGGGCGTAGTGATCGGGCAGGTAGCCGAGATAACAGCCGGTAAGCAGCAAAAACATGATGCCTTCCCGATCGTTGGCTCGCGCGCCCAGCGGATGGCGGCGATACAGCGCCTGCACCTCGGCGGGCTGGGCGAAGCTGGGCACTACCAGCTCATGGTCGGTCAGCTTTATGGTTTCGTCGCTTGCATAAAATAGCGGGTGTCCGGTGGCGCAATAGAGGCTGGAGCTTTCTTCGTACAGCGGCATATAGTCCAGCCCCGGCAATTCGCGCACCCGGGGCACCACACCGATATTGAGCCGACCGTCGAGCACGCCGATTTCGATGTCGTCCGATGGCTGCATGTGAATATTGATTTTCACCTCAGGCCCCCGGGCCTTGAGCGCCGCCAGGCCGTGGGTGATCTTCATGCCCGGGTGACTGACCAGATTGTCGGTAATGCCGATGGCCAGGGTGCCGCGCAGGTGTTGATGCAGATCGTTGATTTCGGCCTTGAAGTGGTCGAGGGCGCCCACCAGCCGATCGCTGGCCTCCAGCACCCGTCGGCCCTCGTCGGTCAGGGCAAAACCGGCCCGGCCACGCTGGCACAGCTTGAATCCCAGCCGGTTTTCCAGATCCGCCATCTGCATGCTGATCGCCGCCCGGCTGATGCCCAGACTCACCTCCGCCGCCGAAAAACCGCCGCAGGCCGCCACGGTGCGAAATACCTTCAACAGCTTCAGCTCGAAGTCGCTGACCTGATTCAGCACCGGCTGTTTTGCTTGTGCCATGTTGTTCTCCAAAAATCGCAAATCTGCTAAGCCCCGTAGGTCCATTTCAATGGACCAGTCCAACCCTCATGCAACACCAGCGGTCGAATACTATTTATCTAAATAAGGCGACCCTACTCCTGCCTATGTCACTGTGCCGGTGCCAAGCATGGACCCCTGCCTTCGCAGGGGTGACGCAATATTGGTCATTCCCGCGAAGGCGGGAATCCAGGGCAGATTGCACTTTGCCCGCACACAGGCGTGTACTGCTGACCCCATGGACCCCCGCCTTCGCGAGGGTGACGACAGGAACGGTTTGAGGGTGACCCAGGAACTGTCTTAGGGGGACGCAGTACTGTTTTATAGCGCTGGATGAAAGTTAAGTAAATCGTTAACCGAAGTTAATTAAGTTTAAATTTAACCTTTTGGTAACAGGGCGCATCATCTAGTCATCGAGAGGCGCCGGTAAGGCGACTGAATATGACAAGGAGCTGTGATGAACAGCATGATAGATTCGCAACGAACCGCCGAGGCCAAAGCCCGCCAGTTGAACCTGGACGCCTTCTGGATGCCGTTTTCCGGCAACCGGGCCTTCAAGGCTGCACCACGGCTGATAGCCGAAGCCGAGGGCGCCTGGTTTACCGACACTCGGGGCAACAAGCTGTTCGACAGCCTCTCCGGTCTCTGGTGTACCGGCCTGGGGCACAAGCATCCCAAAATCAACGAGGCCATTACCCATCAGCTGAATACCCTGGATTATGCGCCCGGGTTTCAGCTGGGGCATCCGCTGGCCTTCGAGCTGGCCGAACGGCTGGCCAGGCTGGCACCGGCGGATCTGAATCGGGTGTTTTTCACCAACTCCGGATCCGAATGTGCCGACACGGCATTGAAGATGGCGCGCGCCTACTGGCGCGCCAGGGGCAAGCCGGAAAAAACCAAACTCATCGGCCGGGCCCGGGGCTACCACGGGGTGAACATGGGCGGCACCAGCCTGGGCGGCATAGGCCCCAACCGCAAGCATTACGGCCAGCTGGTGGAGGCGGATCATCTGCCCCATACGTGGCTTGCAGAAAATGCCTTCAGCAAGGGCCAGCCCGAGCACGGTGTCGAGCTGGCGGATCATCTGTTGCAGATGATAGAGCTGCACGATGCCTCGAACATAGCGGCGGTGATTGTCGAGCCCATGGCCGGCTCGGCCGGGGTGATAGTGCCGCCGCTGGGCTATCTGCAACGGCTGCGCGAACTGTGCGACCGGCACGATATTCTGCTGATCTTCGACGAGGTGATCACCGGTTTCGGCCGCATGGGCGCCCTGTTCGGCGCCGACGCCTTTAGCGTGGTGCCCGACATCATGAACGTGGCCAAACAGCTGACCAACGGGGTGATCCCTATGGGGGCGGTGATTGCCAAAGAGCATATCCATCAGGCCTTTATGGATCAGCCCGGCCCCGATTACATGGTGGAGTTTCCGCACGGCTATACCTATTCCGGACACCCGGTGGCCTGCGCCGCCGCCATGGCGACACTGGATGTGATTATCGATGAAGATATGCCGGGACGAGTGCGGGGCTTGATGCCGGTGTTTGAAGAGCAGCTCCATCGCCTGAAGGGGCTGCCTCATGTGGTAGACATTCGCAACTGTGGTCTGGCCGGCGCGGTGCAACTGGCGCCCTATTCGGGGGAGCCTGCTCGTCGCCCGATGGAGCTGGCGCTCAGCCTGTGGCAGCAGGGCTACTATGTGCGTTTTGGCGGCGACACCCTGCAGTTTGGCCCGCCCTTTATCTCTACCCCGGACGAGCTGGAGCAGCTGTTCAACGCGGTGCACCGCACCCTGAAGGCGCAGTCATAAGTAATGCTGCATAACAGGTATGGTTCTTCGTCATTCCCGCGTCTTCTCTTGTCATTCCCGCGAAGGCGGGAATCCAGGACTTGTGGCGCAGAGCGGTCAGACTGTGGGGCGCCTGCAAAGACACTGGATCCCGTCCCCGCCTTCGCGAGGATGACGTTCCTTCGCGAGGGTGACGATAAGCCCAGAGTCCATGCCATCGACGGTTGGCTCAGGGGATTACTCCATCCATCTTCGTAACCGACCGCTATTTGAGTTTTAGGCCAAATATTTTTCAAGTTTAACAAAACAAAAGGATTACCAGATGAACACCATTCCTCACCTGATCAACGGCGAACGCCACCACAGCACCACCACTCTGGATGTGTATAACCCGGCTACCGGCCAGGTATGCAGTCAGGTTTGCATGGGCGATGAGTCTTTGGTGGCCGAGGCGGTGGCCGTCGCCAGGGCGGCGTTTCCGGCCTGGCGCGACACGCCACCGGCCAAACGGGCGCGGGTGATGTTTCGCTTCAAGCAGCTGCTGGAAGAGCGGGCCGACGACATCTGCGCGCTTATCAGCGAAGAGCACGGCAAGACGCTGGAAGATGCCAAAGGCGAGCTGCAACGGGGCATCGAAAACGTGGAATACGCCTGTGGCGTGCCCGAGCTGCTGAAAGGCGACTACACCCGTAACGTGGGCCCGAATATCGATGCCTGGTCCGATTTTCAGCCGCTGGGCGTGGTGGCCGGCATCACGCCGTTTAACTTTCCGGCCATGGTGCCGCTGTGGATGCTGCCGATGGCCATCGCCTGCGGCAACTGTTTTATTCTCAAGCCATCGGAAAAAGATCCCGGCGCTTCGCTGCTTATCGCCCAGTTGCTGGAAGAAGCCGGTCTGCCCAAGGGGGTGATCGGCGTGGTACATGGCAACAAGACGGTGGTAGATGCCTTGCTGACCCACAAGGATGTCAAGGCCATCAGCTTTGTTGGCTCTACCCCGGTGGCGGAATATATCTACGCCCAGGGCACCGCCCACGGCAAGCGAGTGCAGGCGCTGGGCGGCGCCAAGAACCATGCGGTGCTGATGCCCGACGCGGATCTGGATAACGCCGTAAGCGCCCTGATGGGCGCGGCCTATGGCTCTTGCGGCGAGCGTTGCATGGCCATTTCGGTGGCGGTGTGCGTGGGTGACGCGGTAGCCGATGCACTGATTGCCAAACTGGAGCCGCAAATCCGTGCCCTGAAAATCGGCCCCGGCACCCAGTGCGGACAAGACATGGGCCCGGTGATCAGCAAGGAGCATCTGGCCAAGATTGAAGGCTACATCGGCGCCGGGGTGGAGCAGGGCGCCGAGCTCACCGTGGACGGCCGCGGGCTCAGCGTAGCCGGCCATGAAGGAGGCTACTTCCTCGGTGGCTGCCTGTTCGACCGGGTCACCCCCGAGATGAGCATCTACCAGGAAGAGATTTTCGGCCCCGTGTTGTGCGTGGTGCGGGTCAACAGCCTGGAAGCCGCCATCGAGCTTATCAACGCTCACGAATATGGCAACGGCACCTGCATCTTCACCCGTGACGGCGAGGCCGCCCGGCTGTTCGGCGACGAAATAGAGGTAGGCATGGTCGGCATCAACGTGCCGCTGCCGGTACCGGTTTCCTACCATAGCTTCGGCGGCTGGAAACGCTCGCTGTTCGGCGACCTGGCCGCCTACGGCCCCGATTCGGTGCGCTTCTACACCCGCCGCAAAACCATTACCCAGCGCTGGCCCGAGCGCGCCAGCCACCAGGCCTCGGACTTCGCCTTTCCGAGCATGTGAGCCCAAGGCCTGCATGACACCCCCTCCCAACCTCCCCCTGGCGAGAACCCGCCGTCGTGCCTGTTACGCCGCTGCCAAGGGGGAGGGGCTTTTAGCTCCCTCCCCTTGAATCCGTGATCAGCAGGATAGCAACGGGGTACAACGCAAGGGGAGGGTTGGGGAGGGGTTACTGCAGGGGATGCGCATATTCCGCAGGTTCAGTACCCCGGCCAAAACGACACCCCCTCCCAGCCTCCCCCTGGCGAGAACCCGCCGTCGTGCCTGTTACGCCGCTACCAAGGGGGAGGGGCTTTTAGCTCCCTCCCCTTAATCGTGAATATTCAGGATGACAGCGGAGTGCAACGCAAGGGGAGGGCCGGGGAGGGGTTACGGCTTCTCACGCTGCCGGGTCTTTTCTTGGCTGCCGCAAGCTGTCACAATATGCGCCTCTTGGGGGAGTAATCGTTCGGCGCCCGCCGAAACCATCGTCAACAATCTCTAAGCCGAAGGCTTATGGTGGTGGTGTCCTGTTGGATTGATGAGACCTGAGGCTGACCTATTTCCGGGCGGGAAGTGGGTCTGCCTCCGGTATTCAATATCCCGCCCTGAAGAGTCCTTATGCTACCCACTGTAAATATGAATATTGCCCGCCTGACTTTGACGGGGGGCGCCTCATGCTGATGTCTGTTGCCGCCATTGTACTCGGCCTCGCCGTACTGGTGTGGAGTGCCGACCGCTTTGTGGATGGTGCCTCGGCCACCGCCCGTTATGCGGGCATGCCACCCTTGCTGATTGGTATGGTGATTGTTGGTTTCGGCACCTCGGCGCCGGAAATCGTGGTGTCGATCATCTCGTCGATGGAAGGTAACCCGGGCCTGGCGCTGGGCAACGGCTATGGCTCCAACATCGCCAATATCGGTCTTATTCTGGGCATTACCGCCCTGATCAGCCCGATTTCGGTGCATTCCCAGGTGCTGCGCAAAGAGCTGCCCATTCTGCTGCTGATCACCCTGCTGTCGTTGGCACTGTTGTGGAACGGCATGCTGGCGCGTACCGATGCCATTGTGCTGCTGGGTGTCTTTGTACTGCTGATGGGCTGGAGCATCAAGCAGGGCATGAGTGATGGCAAAGACAGCATGACCGGCGACGAGGTAAAGGAGCTGGACGACAACCTGATGAGCCTGAAACAGGCCATCTTCTGGCTGGTGGCCGGTTTGCTGCTGCTGATTGTCAGCTCCCGTATTCTGGTGTGGGGCGCGGTGAATATCGCTCAGGCGTTTGGGGTGAGCGATTTGATCATCGGCCTGACCATAGTGGCCATTGGCACCTCGCTGCCGGAGCTGGCGTCTTCCATTGCCGCCATTCGCAAGAACCAGCACGATCTGGCCATCGGCAACGTCATTGGCTCCAACCTGTTCAATACCCTCGCCGTGGTCGGCCTGGCCGGTGTTATTCATCCGCTGGAAGTGGCGTCCGAGGTGATCAGCCGCGATTTCATGGTGATGATAGTGCTGACCCTGTCGCTGTTTGTGCTGGGTTATGGCTTCAAGGGCCGCCAGGGACGCATTAACCGATTTGAAGGCGCCCTGCTGCTGGCGGTGTATGTTGCTTACACCGGCTGGCTGGCCCAGAGCGTGCTTGCCGCCGGCTAACCTTGCTGGTTGAACATGCATGATGCCGGGCCAGAGAATACCGTCATGCCGGGCTTGCCCCGGCATCTTCCGGCAAACAAGGGTGCAAACCGCCATGGACTCCGGGTCAAGCCCGGAGTGACGATCTCTGACCGGGTCAAGCTCGGAGTGATAGCCTCTGGCTCCGGGTCATGCCCGGAGTGACGATCTCTGATTCCGGGTCAAGCCCGAAGTGACGATCTCCGATTCCGGAACAGGCCCGCCGCCATTCCCGACCCCACGCCCAGAATGGGCGGTTACCACCGCCGTTTTCCCCGCCTTTCGTTCAGTTTCACATGCTCCTGAGTCTATACTCACCCGAACAAGCCACCCCGGTACGGGAGACAAGAATGATCGGATTCAGAATGTTCGCAAAGGGCGGGGTATCCCTGCTTTGCGCCGTTTTGGCACTGCCGGCGGCGTCCGAGCCGCTGTCTGCCAAAGACAGTGAACCCGCCACTCTGGGCTGGATGCAGGGCTTTCCGCCGGCGCGGGACAAGGTGGTTCGGGCGGCCGACGGCTCCTTTTTTCAGTTTCCGGCGCTGCGTTACAGCGTGACCAACATGCGCCAGTTCATGCCCACGGTAGAGGTGTCTCGCGGCCTGGAAGCGCCGGTGCCATTGGAATACCGGCTTGATCCCTTAATCGACCACTTGCAGTTTTTGCCCTGGGGCTCGGCGCAACCGATCAGCTTTGAAGACGCGCTCTGGCTCAACTACACCGACGGCCTGATTATTCTGCACCGGGGTCAGGTGGTGTACGAGCGCTACCTGGGTGCCCTGAGCGAAGACAAAAAACACGCCGCCATGTCGGTAACCAAATCCTTTACCGGCACCCTGGCCGCCATGCTGGTGGCCGAAGGCACGCTGGATGAAAACAAAACGGTGGCGCAATACGTGCCCGAGCTGAACGACTCGGCCTTTGGCGATGCCACGGTACGCCAGCTGATGGACATGACCACGGGCCTGCAATACAGCGAAGACTATGCCGACCCCAATGCCGAGGTATGGGCCTACTCCGCCGCCGGTAATCCCTTGCCCAAAGCGGCGGACTACGCCGGGCCCGTGGGCTATTTTGCCTATCTGCAGCAGGTAAAGAAGCAGGGCGAACACGGCCAGGCCTTCGGCTACAAAACCGTGAACAGCGACGCCCTCGGCTGGGTGATTTCTCGAGTGACCGGCCAGTCGGTGGCCGAGTTGCTGGCAGAAAAAGTCTGGCGGCGCATCGGCATGGAGCAGGCCGCCTATTACCAGGTGGATGAACTGGGTACTCCCTTTGCCGGCGGTGGCCTGAGTGCCGGGCTGCGTGACATGGCCCGTTTTGGCGAGCTTGTTCGTAACGGGGGCAAATGGCAGGGAGAGCAGATATTGCCGGCCGCCGCCATCGACGACATTCGCAAGGGCGGCAGTAAAGACGCCTTTGCCAAAGCCGGGTTCGACAAGCTGAAAGGCTGGTCTTATCGCAACATGTGGTGGCTAACCCACAACGCCAATGGCGCCTTTGCCGCCCGGGGCGTGCACGGCCAGACCATTTATATCGACCCGGCAGCCGACATGGTGCTGGTACGTTTTTCCTCCCACCCGGTGGCCGCCAACGGCGCCAACGACCCCACGTCTCTGCCTGCCTATCAGGCGGTGGCGGATCATTTAATGACCCTTTACCCAAAGAGGAACAGCCATGAAGTCAGCAGCACTCTTCGATCTGAGTAACAAGGTCGCCATTATCACCGGCGGCGCCAACGGCATCGGCAAGGCCTGCAGCCTGATGCTGGCCGCTCATGGGGCCAGCGTGGTGGTGGCCGATTTGAACCTGGAGGCGGCCGACGCTGTGGCCAGCCACATTCGCAAAGACGGCGGTCAGGCGCTGGCGGTGTCTTGCAACGTCACCAAAGACGAAGATCTTACCGGCCTGGTCAATCAGACCCTGGCCGAATTTGGCCAGATCAACATTCTGGTCAACAACGTCGGCGGCGGCGGTGCCGGTCGCGAAAGCCCGGCCAGCCTCAGCGTGGAGCAGTTTGCCCGCACCTTTGAGCTGAACGTGTTCAGCAACTGGCGGCTGGCCCAGTTGTGCGCCCCGCACATGGAAAACGCCGGCTACGGCTCCATCATCAACATGTCGTCGATGAGCTCGATCAACAAGAGCCCGGCCATCAGCGCCTATGCCTCGTCCAAGGCGGCCATCAACCACATGACCGCCAACCTGGCGTTCGACTACGGCCCGGCCGGTATTCGGGTGAACGCCGTCGGCCCCGGCGCCGTAAGAACCGACGCCCTGGCCTCGGTGCTGACGCCGGAAATTGAGTCGACCATGCTGTCCCATACCCCGCTCAAGCGCCTGGGCGAGCCGGACGACATCGCCGGTGCCGTGCTCTATTTTGCCGCTCCCATCTCGAACTGGGTAAGCGGCCAGGTTCTGTTCGTGAACGGCGGCGGCGTACAAACCCTGGATTAAGCAACTCCTCGGTTAAGCAAACCCGAACAACCAGAAACGGCGTGCCAGAGAGCATGCCGTTTTTATTTAAATGGGCAGATAGCGCGGCTGGTATTCGTAGGACCAATTTGTGGTTTTTGTAGCTGCCGCTTCAGCTGGCAGGCCCAGCTCTGCTGGGCGATACCGATCACACTGAACCTGCAGACTATACGCTGAGCCTGAAAGTCCTCGTTCGTCTGACGATTTGCGCCTGGCCTGCGGCGCCCCTGTCGTCATTCTCGCGAAGGCGGGAATCCAGTTGCGAACCTTCAGATGAGAAGGGCTTGCAGTGATAACGCCGTGATCAGTTGCCGCAATCTGGCATAGGCTGTACATAAACCACCATTCCCCTTCATTCTTTCCGGGAGCAGGCTTATGTCACATCATCCGCAAAGACTGATAGTACTGTTCGACGGCACCTGGAACGACCCGCAGGATAACACCAACGTGGTGAAGCTGGCGCGCAGCATAGCCCCCTTCGACGGTGAACGGCGCCAGCGCTTTTTCTATGACCCCGGCGTGGGCACCAGCACACTAACGCGGCTGGCCGGAGGCATCTTCGGCGCAGGCTTAAGCAAGAACCTGCGCCAGGGGTACGACTGGCTGGCCCGGCATTATAAAGAGGGCGATGAAGTCTGGGTATTCGGCTTCAGCCGTGGTGCCTACATCGCCCGCAGCATGGTGGGCATGATCCGCAAATGCGGCCTGCTGCATGTAATTACCCCGACCAGCCTGGCCGCCGCCGAGCGACTGTATCGCAATAAAAGTGCGGCGCCGGAGGGAGAGCAGTGCCGCCAGTTTCGGGCCCGTTACAGCCGGGAAATAAACATTCACTTGCTCGGGGTGTGGGACACGGTAGGGGCATTGGGCATTCCCGGCACCCTGATTTCCGAGCGGGGCACCTACTCCTGGCATAACACCCGGCTGTCGAACATCGTGAAGCGGGCCTATCAGGCCCTGGCACTGGACGAACACAGAGCCGCCTACGATGCGGTGCCCTGGACCAGCCCGAACGGCAACAAGAAGGCCGGACAAATAGCGGTGGAGCAGCGCTGGTTTATCGGCGCCCATGCCAATGTGGGAGGCGGTTATGGGGTGGACTCACTGGCGGATTTGCCACTGGCCTGGATGCAGCACAAGGCGATGGCGGCCGGTCTGGCGTTAACGCCGAGCACACCGGAGCCTCTGGCCTGGATGACGGCGCCCACCGACTCGTTCAACGACTTCATGGCCGGCTGGTATGGTCGCTATCGGCGCTGGTTCCATTCCGGCGATGGCCGTCACTACCGGCGACTGGACAGAGACGGGGAGGGCAACCGTTCCGTGGGCGTGAGCATAGACCCGTCCGTGTGGGCCCGCTGGCAAAGCGTGCCCGATTATCGCCCCCGCACCCTGACCGATGCCCGGAAGATCCCACCCGAATGAGCACGCCCTGTTCTGCCACTCAGCCTGGTCAGCATGAAGAGCGTGGCCCGCAACAGCCCCGTCAGTAGCGGAACAAGCAGCCAGAGCAGCCAGCTGCCAAGGTAAAGCGCCGGCATCAACAGCAACAGCCAACCGGCAAACTGCACGACCAGCACCGGGTAGCCCAGCACATCCGCAACCCCCGCAAGCAGGTCATTGACCAGGCTGGGATGGGTCATCACCAGGTAACCGGCGCCAAACACCAGCGGCCACTTGGCATAGCGGGCACCGTTCAGCACCAACCGCCCGCCCTGGCTGACCCGGGCCGCCAGGGCCGCCGAACGGGTGGCCCGGCTGGCGCTCTGGGTGGTAACCGCGGCGGTACGTCCCATTCGCAACACCTTGACGGCACTGGTTAACACCAGCACATCAACCGATGCCCAGCCGATATCCCCGGCGGTGAGCGCTTCACCGGCGCGGTATTTGGTTTCCAGGCTGCGGATGCCGCCGGTAAAAAACTGGTTCAGCCCTTCCAGCATGCGTTCGGTCACCACCCACCGGGTTTCACCCTTATCGTCCACCACAAACTGACCGAGAAAATCATGCCCTTCGCTCTTGATGAAGTTGACGGCATACCAGCCACGTTGTTCCGGAGAAAGCGTTTGATACCGCTCCGGCGTTGCGCTTGGAGTACCGGCGCTTTTGGGAGCACCGGTAAAATACTGCTTGATGGCCCGGTAGCCCTGGTCCGCCTGGTTTATCAGCTCTATGGTGTAGACGGGCCGGGTCAGAAAGTGATGAATAGGTGGCAACACGGTTTCACCATAGCGGCGCAGAATCTCCTGAAATTCAGGCTCCTGGCCGTAGAGCGAAAACACACGGCGGGCCATGGCCGGATAACGGATAAACGCCGCCTGTGCCTTTACCAGCAGCAGCGGATCATCGGCCAGATCCAGCAGTATTGCCTGCACCCCGACCGGCTCCGCTTCAATGCCGGGAAACCCCTGCAACACATCGGCGGCCTGAATGTGTATCAGTTTCTGCTCAATGGGAACCGGGCGACTGCCCACACTGAACACCGTTGCCAGTAATAGGGCAAGGCCACCAATCATAAACAGCTTCTTCACAGGCTCACCCATCAATATCACTCAACAATGTCACTCAACAACAGGGATATATCCGGTTTGCGCTGGCTCTACAACCGCTAACTGTAAAGTACGCCGGCACTCCCACATAGACCAAGGTCTGATATGCCCGGCAACAGGGCTTTGCTATGGTCGCCGGCTTCACGGGGGGGGCACGGTACCTGTTGTCTATTTGGATCTATGTAGTTTATCCGTGGGATTATTTGACGGTTTGCCAGGTGATTGTGTTGATAATCACGTTATTTAACAAAACAATCACGCCAACCCTATGATTATGCTACATTCCCCCGCTTTACGGCGCTACAACAGCACCTTCTGGAAATTGGGCTCTCTGTAATCAATTGACAGGGCTATTTAACGGAGTATCAGGCGATCATGTGGAAAATATTGAAAATAGCCAGTGCATTCATTGGCATTATCGTAGGGGCAGGATTTGCCTCGGGTCAGGAAGTGCTGCAGTACTTCACCAGCTTCGGTTACATGGGCACCGCCGCCGCCGTGGTGGCCACGGCGCTGTTCGCCTACCTGGGCATGATGCTCACCATGCTGGGCAGCCGCACCCGTACCCGTTCCCATAAAACCGTGGTGTATCAGATTAGCGGTCGTTACATCGGCGTGATTGTGGATTACGTGATCATCTTTACCCTGTTCGGTGTGGGCGTGGTGATGATCGCCGGTGCCGGCTCCGCCCTGAATCAGCAGTTTGGTCTGGCACCTTTTGTGGGCAGCGTGCTGATGACCCTGATGATGGGTGCCACCCTGATGCTGAACGTGCAGCGCGTCGTGACCCTTATCGGCAGCATTACCCCCTTTCTGGTGCTGGCGCTGGTGTTGATCTGCATTTACAGCCTGGCCACCATGGACCGCAGCTTTGCCGAGCTGGCCCCCATTGCCGAAAGCGTAGAGTCCAGCCTGCCGCACTGGCTGGTGTCTGCGGTCAACTATGTGTCGTTCAACATCGCCGTGGGTGCCGCCATGTCGCTGGTAATGGGCGGCGCCGAGAAAAACGAAAACATCGCCAAGTGGGGCGGCCTGTTCGGCGGCCTGGGCGTAGGCGTGATGATCATGATCAGCCACCTGGCAATGTTCTCGCAAATCGACAACATTGCCGGTTACGCCCTGCCGCTGCTTAAAATTATCGACGGTATCTCGCCCTGGCTGGCGAAAGGCATGGCCTTTGTGCTGTTCGGCATGATCTTCAGCACCGGTGCCAGCATGTTCTATGCCTTTGTGGCCCGCTTTGTGGAAATGCGCACCCCGGCCGCCACCCGCTTCTCCCTCATTACTCTGGCGGTGGGCTTTGTGGCCAGCTTTGCCGGCTTTACCCAATTGGTCGCCTTCTTCTACCCGCTGATCGGCTACCTGGGCCTGTTTTTGGTGGGCGCGTTGATCTTCGCCCCCTTCAAGCTCAAGCGAGACGCTCGCCAGCCCGGCATGGCACAGGCAGTTGGCAGCACCGATTAAGCGAATGCTCGAACACTGACCCGAGCAAACCAAAGCCGCCATCTGTTGATGGCGGCTTTTTTCATCCCAACACACTGAACTCCTTGAACAGTCTCACCGGCAGTGGGTGCTTCAGCTGCCAAGTGATGTTCATCGGTTTACTGCCGTGATAGCGCATAAATTTCACCGGGCCGCAGGCGCGATAGGGTGAATTTTTGTCGATGCGTACAAACAGCTGAAACTGCCAGCCATTAGTTTCGCTTTCAATGTAGCGGCGACCGCCTGGAGTGCTGGGCCCTGCACTGTTCTGAGATTGCCAATGAAACTGAGTCTGACTGATGGCGTAATCGTTATAGGCGACACCTTCATGCTGGGCCGTACTCTTATCCAGCGTCACGAACAGCAATTCAGTTTTGCTCTCTTTGAATGACAGTACGCCAGCCTGAAACGGCGTGCGTTTTTCTGCGGTAAGAAAACCTACGGCGGTGAGGATTTCTCGGCTGTGATAAGCCGCATGTAATCGCAGAGGTGTGTGCTCCAGCCCCGGCAAGGGCGAGTATTGATGCTGCGTTCTGGCATCTAGGTAGTTGCTGAGCTGAGCCAGCTCATTGCACACGGCAGGGGACTGAGATAGCCGCTTAAGAAAGGCTTGAGCCGATCCGGTCTGGCTTTGCTGACCATCTATTTGATATGCCAGCATTTGTAGCCGTTGCTGTTGCTGCTCATCGACGATCACGTAATTGGCATCATTTTCGGCCACTTGGTTTATCAGCTCTAACTGTGCAGTGTCATCCAAATGCAACAAGCTTCCCAGTCGGCGGCTGAAATAGCGTTCCTCGGCGGAGGCTTCTCCCGGCAAGAGGCCGGCATCTCGTTGCAGATTGGTCCAACCGCTGTTTTGGCCGGCGCGATAGATATCCTCCAGCTCTAATTGCTGCTCGTTGAGAAAATCATCTAGAGCTACATGACGGTTTCCGGTCAGACTAACGTAGGCGTGCAACTCCTGCTGCAGGCGGCGCCAGTTCTGATTGAGTGCCAGTTTTAGGCTGCTAAGAATATGCTCTCTGGCTTGTTTTTGTAGCTGGATATGGCAACCGCTGGGCAGTCGGCCAAATCCTTTTTCTATGCTTTCGATTACTTCACGGCGCGACAGGCCAGTTATGGCGCTGTAGAGCATATCGAAGCGGAATCCTTCCTTATGCTGGCCGACAAAATCCAGGATCAGGCAGCTCTCTTTGCCCTCGAACAAACGCAGACCACGACCGATTTGCTGTTGAAACAGAGTGGCACTTTGGGTGGGCCTAAGTAACAGCAAGGTATCGACAAAGGGAAGATCGATCCCTTCGTTATAGAGATCTACGGTCACGATGGCATGGATCTCGCCACGTTCCAGCTGTTTGGGCAGATCTCGACGCTCTTTAACGGAGCTTTTACCGGTGATCACCCGAGCTATGATGCCGGCCTTTTCAAACTGATCTGCCATAAATTCGGCATGAGCAATGCTCACGCAGAATACCAGGCTCTTGCCGCGCTTAGGGTCGTCCACCAGTTGTTGCCAGGCGCGGATCACCGCCGCTGCGCGAACATGGTTGCCGGTAAGCAGATTATCCAACGCTTTGAGTTCGTTAGCTTGTTGCCAGGGGATCTCGCGGTAGTCGGTGTCATCGTCACAGGCATAATATTCGAAGGGGGCCAGCAGTTGCAGATCCAGCGCTTGCCACAGACGTAATTGTGCCGCCGGTGAACCGTCCGGTCGATTATCAAAATGGCGCAGGATATTCTTGCCATCTGCTCGTTCCGGTGTCGCGGTTAAGCCCAGTAAATAAGCCGGAGAAATGCTTGAGAGCAGCTTGTCGAAGCTGTTAGCTTCTATGTGATGACATTCGTCGATAATCACCATGTGCCAGTAATCTGCTGCTTGCTGAGAGACCAGCTTGCGGGCATTCAGGCTTTGAATAGTGGCGAACAGATGCTGATCCTGTTCTGGTTGATGTTCACCGGTAAAGAGATCGCCGAACTCTGCTTCGCGCAGCACCAGCCGAAAGGTGCGCATGGCCTGTATCAACAATTCCTTGCGGTGGGCGACAAACAACAGCCGCGGCAAGCCGCCTTGCTTGCGGGCTAGGCGACGGTAATCGAAAGCTGCCATGACGGTTTTACCGGTGCCGGTGGCGGCAACCAGCAGGTTCCGCATTCGGCCATGCGCTCTTTCGTTATCCAGTTGCTCCAAAATATCCAGCTGAAAGGGTTTGGGCTCTATATCGAAGAAGGTGGGGGTGGCAATCAGATCTCGGCCAGACTCGTGCTTCAATGCCTTGGTTAACTGGTTACGATGTGTCTGATCCTCCGGGTTATAGCTGCGGAATTCACCATCTTGCCACAGGGTTTCAAAATGCGCCTGTGCTCGTTGATAGAGTTTGTTCTGGCCCTTTTCGGTGAATTTAACCGTCCATTCTAGCCCGCCCATCAGGGCGGCACCGGACAGGTTGGCGCTGCCCACATAGGCGGAGCCAAAGCCGGTGCTGCGTTCGAAAATCCAGGCTTTGGCGTGTAAGCGGGTCCGGCTACCATCGAGTGATACCCTAACTTCACAATTAGGCAATCGGGCCAGGGTATCCAACGCCTTTTGTTGTGTGGCGCCCATATAGGTGGTGGTCAGCACCCGTACCTTGGCTTGGCTTTTCCCTTTGGCATCGGTGCTGGTGATCTGCTTGAGCACTTCGATAATCTTTCGCACCCCAGAGACGGTGATGAAACTCACCAGAATATCGACGCTATTGCATGACGCCAGTTCGGCAGTGAGCTCATGCAACAAAGCGGGAGAATCTTTACCGGCGGTAAACAGCCAGGGTTGTGCTAAGCCGATGGCTGGCAGTTCAGGCTTTCGCTGGGCAGGATATAAGGAGCGCAGTACCTGGGGTGGAGTGCATAACAGATCGGGGGCTTCATCTTGATGCAACCGCTGACGGGAGTATCGCAATATGTCGTTTATAAGTTCGGCTTGTGCCTTCACCTTGACCTGTTTATCACCACTGACCTCTGCTAAAAGCTGTGACAGCTGCTCGGCCAGAGCATCGGCTAAGCGTTCGTGACTGAAGGCCGGGTTGAGTTCTTCGGGCTGGGCGCTGAGCCCGCTTTCTGATAGCGCTTGTTCTACTCCCTGAGTGGTGAGCAGATCGTAGAGGCCTTGTGCCAGAGGTGCTTTCATCCTGTCCCTTATTGTTATTTTTCTGCTTCTTGTTATTGAGCCGGCTCTGAAATTACGCCCCTGAACCGGGCAAAAGGTTTCATCTCGTCGGTGGCGGCCAGATCTTCATAATCCGGATTGGTGGCGTGCAGTCGATAGCCGCCGTCCGGTTTTTTCTTAACCATCCGCAGCAGATACTGGTTGTCGCCGGACTCGTCTTGCTGCTCTATGGCCAGGGTCTGGTTGCTGATGGATCCGGCTGTTTGCGGTGTTATCCATTCCAGTAACAGCAAATCACCGTCGTTAACCGGCTGTTTGCCGCCGTTCATAGAATGTCCGCTGGCCCGGGCCAGAAAGTGCCGTTTGATGTCGAGTGGACCGTAGTGATCCGCAATGGCCATGAGTTCGGCGTGATCGCCGTGGCCGGTCTTGAAGTGGCCGCAGGCAATGCGCAAGTCGGGAAAACAGGGTAATTCGATAACCTCGGCCATCGGTGTGTCGGCGCTGTCGGTCGCTTGCTGTTGCACTTTTGCTGACCGCGGCGCTTTTGCCAGTTTAGCTGCATGGCGGCGGCGATACTCGGCCAGGCGCAGATCCACCAGTTCCTGCATCATCAAATGCAGGGTATCCAGTTTGTCTGTGGGCAGCTCGAAGCGGGGGCAGAAGCGGTCGTTCTTTATCTCGAACCAGTAATCGGCCTGCGAGTCCGGGTTGCCGCCGGTGCTGTATTTGATCGGGTTGTTCTGCCAGTAACGCAGCCAGGCGGGGGAGTCGGCGGTCATGGCCTGTTGTTTGGCTGGCAGGTCGAGCAGTAACAAGTCCGGGTGGCGCTCCAGCACATGGCGGGACTGTTCGGCCAGTGCCGCCAGGGTAGGGGGCTGGCACAGGCCGTCCAGTTCCAGAAGTGCCTGCAGTAATATGATCTTGAAGCTTTTGCTGAGCGTGGTGGTCTCTACGCCGGTCAGTAAAAAATCACCGAGTTTATCCAGCACAATGACGGCAGAAGCCGTGAGATCGCCTTCGCTTCGCGTCAGTTCAAACCAGTTGCCGTGCTGTTTGCGCAGCTTGGCCAAATCCAGCCCGGCCCGAAAGGCCTGCACCGCCGTGGGCCTGTGGCCCAGTTCATCTTTAAGCCGACGATAGTCATCAACCACTTTTACCCGGCCGCCGTAGCGCAGCTTGTTCATTAGCGGTATCAGCCGGGGGGCGAGGTTGATATAGCAGCCTTCGGGTAAATCCGGAGTGGTTTGACTGCCGCTGCCGTTGGTCGTGCCGATGGTGGCCTGCAACAGCTCGGGCTTGAACAGGCAGGCTTTGTGGTTGCCCACCAGATCGACCACCATCAGCTGCTGCTTGCCCGGATGCTTGCGCAGGCCCCGGCCCAGTTGCTGCAAGAATACAATGCGCGATTCGGTGGGGCGCAGCATCAGCAGGGTGTCGATGGCGGGCAAATCCGTACCTTCGTTGAACAGGTCCACCGAGAAAATCACCTGCAGCTTGCCGTCGGCCAGTTCGGTCAGCGCCTGGTTGCGCGGCATGGCCGAGCCGGCATAAACGGCGGCGGCCTTGATATCGGCATCGTTGAATATCCGGGCCATAAAGTCGGCGTGGCGGGTAGAAATGCAGAAGGCCAGGGTGCGGCTCCGGGCGTAGGTGCGCCACTGCTCAAGGGCATGCCGGGCCCGCCGTTTGCTGGCAAAGGCGGCATTCAGCGCATCGGGATCGAAACGGCCGTTGCGCCAGGGAATTTCGTCGTAGTCGATGTGCTCGTCATAAATGCCCTGATAGACGAAGGGCACCAGATGACGGTCGACAATGGCGTCGCGCAGGCCGCGCTCGAACACCAGGTTGTCGTCACACAGGGCCAGAATATCGGCCTGATCGGTTCTGTCCGGCGTGGCGGTCAGCCCGAGCAGAAAACGGGGGCGAAAATGATCCAGCAAGCGGCGATAGGTTGGCGAGGTACTGTGGTGAAATTCGTCGACGATGATGTAATCGAAGTGATCCGGCGCAAAGCGTCGCAGGTGGTCGGCCCGGCCCAGAGTCTGCACCGAGGCAAACAGCCAGTCGGCCTGATCCTGCTGTTGGCCGTTATACAGGCCGGTGTGTGCTGTGGGCTGCATGCGAATGAAGGTGGCCTGAGCCTGGCGGATAATCTCGTCTCTGTGGGCCACAAACAGCAGCTTTTTGGCCTTGAGCTGGCGGGCGTCGAAGGCGGCCAGCCAGGTCTTGCCCAGGCCGGTGGCCATGACCACCAGCCCCCGTTGGTAGCCCTGGCTGCGGCTGGCCTGTAGCGCCGCCAGTGCTTCTTCCTGTACCGCATGGGGCAGGGGCGTTTCGCGCAGGGTCTCGTCATCGGTGGTGTTGTCACCGGTAATGACGCGCAGGCCGGTGAGCGGACTTTGTTGATAGCGGATCAGGTAATCGTCTATCCAGTGGTGGCTGAGCGGTACCACCCGGGCATCCTGCGCCAGTTGCTGCATCTGTTGCTGTAACGCCAGCAGGCTGGTGGCGGCGGGGCTGGTGCCGTCATCGTCTACCCGCAGGCACCAGTTCCACTCCAGCGAGTCGGTGAGGGCGGCGCGGGAGATATTGCTGGAGCCGACAAGGCCAAGCCCCGTCAGCCGTTTCTGCGTGTGTTGTTGAATAAACAGGTAGGACTTGAGGTGAAAGCCGGGATTGCCGGCGCTCTCGTAGATGCCGACGCGGGCGCCCCGTTCGGCCAGCAGCATCAGCCAGCGCAGGGCCACCGGCTCGGTCACATCCAGATAATCTGAGGTAATGACGTCGAGTTGCACGCCTCTGTCCAGGGCTTCGAACAGCGCATCCTGCAGCAGCGCCAGTCCGCTCTGGCGAATAAAAGACACGGCGATGCCGATGCTGCTGCCTTCGCCGGTGGCGTTGATGGCACCCAGCAGGGGGCCGAGCAGCGGCTGGTGGAAACCGGGATCCTTGGCGCCGCCACCGGCGAGCAGTTGCGGGGCCGTCATTCCGCCACCTTCACCAGCAGGGCATTCAGCCAGCGCTCCTGCTCCCGGCCGGGGCGCAGATCGCCGGTTTGCCATTGTTCGGCGATGTTCAGCGGCAGGCCGTTAAGCAGTTGCTTCAGGCCGGTTTCATCCAGGTTGGTGAAGTGGCGGCCCTCACGGCTGGTTTCGCCCTGGCCGTACTTGAAGGAGCAGTAAAACACGCCGCCGGGCTTCAATTGTGTGGTCAGATGAGCCATAACGGCGGCCAGTTCGGCCAGCGGCACATGCAGCAAAGAGGCACAGGCCCAGATGGCATCTGCCGGGGCTGGCGTGCTGAACTCTTCGAAGCGGCATTGCACTACCGGCAGACCGCTATGGGCACGGGCCAGCTGCACCAGCGCCGGGCTGGCGTCGAAGGCGGTTACCCGGTATCCCAAGCGGGAAAAATGCAGGCTGTCTCGCCCCGAGCCGCAGCCGGCATCCACGATATGGCCGCCGGCCGGCACCTTCGGTAGAAAGCGGTCGTAAAGCGGCGTCATGTCTACGGTTACGGTACTTTGATAGAACTGCTCGGCCTGCTGCTGGTAATAGTCGTGAGACATTTTCCTGCTTTGATATTTGTTGTTTGTTCAGTACCTTATCAGACTCAAGACAGAGCTGGATAGCCTTTACCGCCGTGTCTGTGCGTTTGTGGCGGCGGGGCCGGTCGGTTATGGCAAGAGGGGGCTGTCCCCTGGTCAAACAGGCGAATTTACAGGAGTGAACAATGGCTTTGAACGAACAGGATTTACGACATTTGCGCCGTTGCGTGGCATTGGCGGAAGAGGCGCTGGCCGGTGGCGACATGGCCTTTGGCTCTGTGCTGGTGTCGGCCGAAGGGGCGGTACTGGCGGAAGATCACAATCGCATTCACAGCCATGAACCCACCTGGCATCCGGAAATTGCCCTGGCGCGCTGGGCGGCCGAGCACCTGAGTGAAACCGAGCGGGCACGCTCTACCCTGTATACCTCGGGCGAGCATTGCCCCATGTGCTCGGCGGCACACGCCTGGGCGGGGCTGGGGCGCATTGTGTATGCCAGCTCGGCGGCGCAGTTTACCGACTGGTGCAGCGAATGGGACCTGCCGGAGTCGCCGGTGAAGCCGCTGGCCATCAAGGAAGTGGCACCGGAAATTGAAGTAGCGGGCCCGGTGCCGGAGCTGGCCGAGCAGATCCGCGAGTTGCATAAGCGGTATTTTGGGATTGAGGATAACGAGTAAGGCGGCTTAGCCATAAGTGACACCCCCTCCCAGCCTCCCCCTGGGGAAGACCCGCAGCCGTGCCTGTTATCCCACTGCCAAGGGGGAGGGGCCGTTCGGCGCCGATGGTAAGCGGGGTGCCGATCTGCTCCCTCCCCTTAACCTTGAATTCGGCAGAATAACAGCGGGGTGCAACGCAAGGGGAGGGTTGGGGAGGGGTTGCTGCACCTAGTCAAAATGACACCCCCCACCCAGCCTCCCCCTGGGGAAGATCCGCAGCCGTGCCTGTTAGGTCGCTGCCAAGGGGGAGGGGCCGTTCGGCGGCGCCGGCAGAATATCGGTGGGGAAAACGCGGCAACAAAAAAGCCGTAGGCAGTGTTGCTTACGGCTTTTTGTCTTTTCTTTCAGCTTTCAGCTTTCAGCTTCCGGCTTTACAGCTTTTTGGTCGCGGCTTTCATGTCTTTCACGAAGGCGGTCAGGGCGTCCAGCATGGCCTGGGGATTGCTCAGGTGCTGCTCGATGATCTTGACCACGGCCGAGCCGGAGATGGCGCCGGCGGCACCGGCGCTAAGGGCGTCGCGCACTTGCTGCGGGGTAGAAATACCAAAACCCAGCAGTGAGGGCGGCGCCTTATATTGCTTCAGGGTGGCAACCAGGGTGTCTACCGGCTTGCCGGCCTTGGTTTCGGTGCCGGTTACCCCGGCGCGGCTCAGCAGATAGGTATAGCCGGAGCCCATTTCGGCCACCGCCTTCAGGGTGGCTTTGTCACCGTTGGGCGGGGCGATGAAAATGGTTTCTACACCGGCCTTGTCGGCGGCGGCCTTGAAGGGCTCGGCCATTTCCAGCGGCACGTCGGCCACCAGTACCGAGTCCACTCCGGCCTTGGCGGCACGGCCATAGAAGCTGTCCATGCCCGGTGCATACACCAGGTTGGCGTACACCAGCAGGCCGATGGGCAGCTCGGGGTACTTCTCCCGCACCCGGGTCAGTATGTCGAAACAGACTTGCGAGTTGGTGCCGGCCTCCCGGGCGCGCAGGGTGGCGGCCTGAATGGTGGGGCCGTCGGCCACGGGGTCGGAGAACGGAATGCCCAGCTCAAGCGCATCGGCACCACCGGCCACCAGGGCGTCAATCACCTGGAGCGAATGCTCGGGCGAGGGGTCGCCCAGGGTCACGAAGGGCACAAAGGCCCCTTCGTTGTCGGCCTTGAGGCGGTCAAACAGGCGGTTGTAGCGGCTCATTTCATTTCTCCTTTCTGTTCCAGAATATCGGCAACGGTAAAGATGTCCTTGTCGCCACGACCGGACAGATTAACCACCAGCACCTGCTCTTTTTCCGGCTCGGCTTCGGCCATTTTAAGTGCCCAAGCCAGGGCGTGAGAAGACTCCAGCGCCGGAATAATGCCTTCGTTGCGGGCCAGGGCCTGAAAAGCGTCCAGCGCTTCATCATCGGTTACCGATACATACTGGGCGCGGCCCGAGGTGGCCAGAAACGCGTGCTGGGGGCCTACAGAAGGAAAATCCAGACCGGCAGACACCGAGTAGGACTCTTCTACCTGACCGTCGGTGTCGTGCATCATCAAAGACAGCATGCCGAAGAACACGCCCTTGGTGCCTTCACCCAGGGTGGCGCCGTGCTCGCCGGTTTCAATGCCCTTGCCGGCGGGCTCTACGCCGATCAAGCGTACGTTTTCTTCATCGATAAAGTCGGCAAACATGCCGATGGCATTGGAGCCGCCACCCACGCAGGCGATCACCGCGTCGGGCAGGCGCGCTTCGTGCTCTACTATCTGCACCTTGGCTTCTTCGCCAATCATGCGCTGAAATTCACGCACTATGGTGGGGAAGGGGTGCGGGCCGGCGGCGGTGCCCAGCATGTAGTGGGTGGTGTCGTAGTTGGCGGTCCAGTCGCGCAGCGCCTCGTTGCAGGCGTCCTTGAGGGTGGCGGAGCCGGAGTGTACCGGTATGACCTTGGCACCCATCAGCTCCATGCGGAATACATTGGGCTTTTGGCGTTCGCAGTCTTTGGCACCCATGTAAACGATGCATTCCATGCCCATCAGGGCACAGGCCAGGGCGGTGGCCACGCCGTGCTGGCCGGCACCGGTTTCGGCGATAATGCGGTTCTTGCCCATGCGCTTGGCAAGCAGGGCCTGGCCCAGTACCTGGTTGGTTTTGTGGGCGCCGCCGTGCAGCAGATCTTCCCGCTTCAGGTAGATGCGGGTTTTGGTGTTGGCGGCCAGGTTGCGTACCCGGGTCAGCGGGGTGGGGCGACCGGCGTATTCGCTCAGCAGTTCGCGAAATTCGCGGTCGAATTCCGGATCCTGCTGGGCATCCACGAAGGCCTTTTCTAATTGCAGCAGGGCGGGCATCAGAATTTGTGGCACATACATGCCGCCAAAGTCGCCGAAAAAGGGGTTAAGTAAGCTCATAATGTGGTTATCCTGCGTCCGTAATGTCTGAGTGATGCGAAGGCGGCGTTCAGCTTGGCCGCGTCTTTCTGCCCGGGGGCGCTTTCTACGCCGGAGTTCAGGTCCAGGCCAAGGCAGCCCAGGGCGGCGGCGTCGGCCGCGTTGTTAGGGGTCAGGCCGCCGGCCAGCATGGCGTTGGCCTTGTCGATGTCATTCAACAGCTGCCAGTCAAAGGCCTGGCCGGTGCCGCCGCTCTGGCCGCCGGTTTGGGTGTCGAACAGCAATCGGTCGGCCTGTTGCGGCAAGGCGGGCAGGCTGTCGCTTACCGGCACCGCCTTCCATACCGCCACGCCGGGCAGCTGTTGCTTCAGCTCGGTGATATAGGCGTCGTCTTCTTCGCCGTGCAGTTGCACCGCGCTCAGGCCCAGCTCGCGGGCGATGGCGGCCACCTCGGTCTGAGGCTGGTTCCGGAACACGCCCACATAGTGGAGCGGGGCGGCGGCCATGACGATTCTGGCTTGTTCCAGGTCCACACAGCGCGGGCTCTTGGCCACGAAGATCAGGCCGCCGAACACGGCACCGGCCTGGTGAGCGGCGGCGGCATCCTGCGGGCGGGTCAGGCCGCACACCTTGTTGTCACCCAAAATCAAGCGGCGCACGGCCAGCTCCAGATCGTCCTCGGCCATCAGCGAGCTGCCGACCAAAAAGCCGTCGGCGTGGGCCGACAGGGCCTTTACCTGGCTGTGCCGATGAATGCCGGACTCGGAGATCACGATGCGATCGTCCGGAATAAGGGCGGACAGCACCCGGGTACGGTCGAGATCGATACTCAGATCGCGCAGGTCCCGGTTGTTGATGCCGATAACCTGAGCGTCCAGCGCAAGGGCGCGCGCTACTTCTTCACGGCTTATCACTTCGGTCAGCACGCCCATGTTCAGGGACCGGGCCACCGCGGCCAGTTCGCGATACTGCTCGTCATCCAGCACCGACAGCATCAGCAGTATGGCGTCGGCCTGATGATGGCGCGCCAGTTTGATCTGGTAGGGATCGATGATGAAGTCTTTGCAGATCACCGGCTGGCTCACCTGACCGCGCACCCGGGTCACGAATTCGAATTTGCCCTGAAAGTACTTTTCGTCGGTCAGCACCGAAATGGCCGAGGCATGGCGGCCGTAAACGGCGGCGATGGCATCCAGGTCGAAGTGTTCGCGGATCAGCCCCTTTGAAGGCGAGGCTTTCTTGCATTCGAGTATAAAGGCCGGCTTGCCGGCGCTCAGCGCCGCCTCAAAGGGGCGGTCGCTCGGCGTCAGCTCGGCTTCAAAACTGCTCAGGGGCTGGCTCTGCTTGCGTTCGGCGACCCAGATTTTCTTGTCGGCAACAATCTTGCCGAGAACGGTACTTAACATTGGCTCAACTCCGCCAGTTTATTGGCTACTTCCATGGCTTTGCCCGACTTTAACACAGCCAATACCTGGGCTACCGCTTCTTTTAGGGTCTCGGCCTGGCCGCTCATCACCAGTAACGGCGCCACGTTCATGGCAATAACGCCTTGCTGGGCCGGGGTACCACCGCCTTGCAGCAGGCTTAAGGTAATGGCTTTGTTTTCACTGGGCTCGCCGCCGGCAATGGCGCTGATATCAAAGCGCTCCAGGCCCAGCTCTTCGGGGGTGATGCTGTATTCGCTGATCACGCCGTGGTTGATTTCCGCCACCGTGGTGGGGCCATGAATGGCAATTTCATCCAGACCGCTGCCATGCACCACCATGCCGCGTTTGAGGCCCATGGCCACCAGGGTGTCGGCAATGGGCCGTACCAGCTGCTCGGAATACACGCCCAGCAAAATAAAGTCGGGTCGGGCCGGGTTAACCAGCGGGCCCAGTACGTTGAAGATGGTGCGGGTTTTCAGGGCCTGGCGTACCGGCATGGCATTGCGCATGCCGCCGTGATAGTTGGGCGCAAACAAAAAGCAGGCGTTCACTTCGTCCAGGCAGCGGCGGGCGCGATCCGGGCTCATGTTCAGGTCGATACCCAGTTGTTCCAGCAGGTCGGAAGAGCCGGACTTGGAAGACACGCCGCGGTTGCCGTGCTTGGCTACCTTGATGCCGCAGGCGGCGGCCACCAGGGCCGAGGTGGTCGACACATTGATGGTGTTCATGCCGTCGCCACCGGTGCCGACGATGTCGCAGAAGGCATATTCGGGCCGGGGGAAGGGGGAGGCGGCTTCCAGCAAGGCCTGAGCGGCACCGGCAATTTCATCCGGCGTTTCGCCTTTCATCTTCAGCACGGTCAGCAAAGAGGCCATGGTCATTTGATCCATGTCGCCCTTGATCAGCTCACCAAACAAGGCCTGTGCCTGGCTGCGGCTGATGTGCTCGCCACGATACAGCTGGTCCATGGCCTTGGTTTCCGGTGCGCTTAAAAAGTCCAGACCTTGTGCCAGCAATTGTGCACCCTCCGTGGTCATGATGGATTCGGGATGAAACTGAAAACCCAGTACGCGCTTGGCGGTATCCTGCACCGCCATGGTCATGCCCTGATAGTCGGCAATGACCGGCAGGGTACTGGGGATTTTGGTGCCCACCAGCGAGTGATAACGGGCCACCGGCAGCGGGTTGGACAGGTTGACAAACACCCCCTGGCCGTTATGGCTGATAAGCGAGGTCTTGCCGTGCCTGATTTCGCCGGCGCTTTCTACCGTGCCGCCGTAGTGCTCCACCAGGGCCTGATGGCCCAGGCAAATACCCAGGATGGGGAAGCGACCGATGCAGGCGCGGATCAAGGCCGGCATGTTACCGGCTTCGCTGGGAATGCCGGGGCCTGGCGAGAGTACCAGAATGGGGCGCTGGCCTTGCTGCTCACCCTGCTCCATGGCGGCGACCAGTTGTGCCACCGGTACCGTGTTGCGATACACCTTGACGGTGGCGCCCAGGGTACGGAACTGGTCCACCAGGTTGTAGGTGAAGGAGTCGTAGTTATCGAGCAGGAAAATGGTATTAACTGAAGTGTTAGTCATGGCTCACCTCCGCCAGTGTGGTGCCGTGGGCCAGGGCGATGGCATTGAGTACCGCCGCGGCCTTGTTGCGGGTTTCGTCGGCTTCCGACTGGGGGTGCGAGTCATACACCACACCGGCGCCGGCCTGCACATGGGCCACGCCATCGTTAACGAAGGCGGAGCGGATCACGATGCAGGTGTCCATGTCGCCCAGGCCGTTGATGTAGCCCACGGCGCCGCCGTAGCTGCCCCGGCGCTGCTGTTCTACCTGGCGGATCAGTTCGCTGGCGCTGATTTTGGGGGCGCCGGTCAGGGTGCCCATGTTCATGCAGGCCTGATAGCCGTGCAGGGCGTCCAGATCGTGGCGCAGGGTGCCGACCACGCGCGACACCAGGTGCATCACGTGGCTGTAGCGGTCTACGCTCAGCAGGTCTTTCACGTAGCGGCTGCCGGGCTCGCTGATGCGGGCGATGTCGTTGCGGGCCAGATCCACCAGCATCATGTGTTCGGCGGTTTCCTTGGCGTCCTGGCGCAGGTCCAGCTCGATGCGACCGTCCAGATCCAGGTTGATGCTGCCGTCCGGGTTGAAGCCGCGCTTGCGGGTACCGGCAATGGGGTACATTTCAACCACGCGGCTGTGGTGGTCAAACTTGACCGAGCTTTCTGGGCTGGCGCCGAACAGGGTGAAGTCCTGATCGTTCACATAGAACAGATAGGGGCTGGGGTTGGTCTGCTTGAGCTTGCGATAGGCGGCCAGCGGATGCGGGCAGGGCAGGCTGAAGCTGCGCGACGGCACCACCTGAAAAATATCGCCCGCCAGAATGTGCTCTTTCAGGTTGACCACGTCGGCCCTGAATTCGGCATCGCTCTTGCTGGCCTGTATCTTGCCTTCGAGTCGCTCGCCGGCCCTGGGCTCGGGGTGAACCTGGCCACAGGCGCCGGCCAGTTGATCCAGCCGGGCCTGCAGGCGGGGCTGCTCGGCCGGGTCGAAGACGCTGGCAGACAGGCGACCGGTTTCCTGCTTGTGATCCAGGGTTACCAGGGTTTCGGCTAGATAGAAGCAGAAGTCGGGGCAATTGTTGATGCCCTCGGCAACCTCGGGCAACTGCTCGAAGGAGGCGATGAGATCGTAAGAGAAGGTGCCGGCCATAAACAGGTGCTGCTGGCCCTGGCTGGCGGTAAAGCGAGTCAGGATAAGGCGCAGGGTGTGCAGCACGGACGGCGCCTTGAGGCGGCTGTCTTCGTCCAGATTGTCATCGGCCTGGGGCAGGGTCACCAGCAGCTGGTGCCCGGTACGCTCGCCGCCCAGTTCCTGCTCAACCAGGTCAAGAGCGGGCAGGCCGTTGGCGTTGAGCGCGGTCAGGGTCACCTGATGGTGCCGGCATACCAGGCGCACACAGGCGTCCAGCATCAGCAGGCTCTGGGTTCCGGCCTTGGTGTCGATTTCGGCAGACTCCAGCAGCATGCTGTTGTCGCCCGGTTGGGTGAGGGCTGCGAATAACGCGAGCGGATCGTCGGTATAGGGTGCATCTTGCAATAACACGTGGAGCTGACCATGCGCCATCTTGTTTTCCTTTTTTAGTTAGTCGCGGTCATCAGGTATTTGCCTGATCACCTGGCTGGCAATGTCGTCATCGGTAATGGACACGAATGCCGTTGGTAGCGGCGTAAAACCCGGCCCGGCTTGCCATCGCCAAAAAACTCTTCTGCTCGGTTTCATCGCATCACCTTTTGCTGGATAATAAAAAAGCCCGCAAGGTTGCGGGCTTTTATGTTCGCTGAGACTTTAAGACGAATACAGCAAATCACACCACCCGAGATTAGGGAGTGTGCCACCACCAAATAATGCGTAGAGTGGAATTTTGCTGAAACATCGCGCTCTTCTCGTTAATCAGAAACTGGATACAGTTAAACGATAATCGGGGGTGCAAGTCAACCCTGAACACAGGATTTTTTATGCGAATCGATCTGCACAGTCATTCCACCGCCTCCGATGGCCAGCTGACGCCGACCGAGTTGATGGCTCGGGCCGCCGAAAAAGAGGTGGATGTGCTGGCGCTGACCGACCACGACACCCTGGCCGGGCTGGAAGAAGCGGCCCAGGCGGCCGAGGCCCATGGGGTGCGCCTGATCAACGGGGTGGAGATCTCCTGCCTGTGGCAGGCGCTGGAAGTACACGTGGTGGGGCTGAACATCGAGCGGCACCATGCAGGGCTGAATGCGCTTTTGGCCGAGCAGCAGGAACGGCGCGAACAGCGTGCCCGGTTGATGGCCGAGCGGCTGGAAAAGGCGCGTTTTCCCGGTGCCTATGAAGGCGCCCGGGCGCTGGCCGGTGATGCGCCCATTACCCGTACTCACATGGCCAAATGGCTGCTGAGCCAGGGGGCGGCGGATTCGATTCCCAAGATCTTCAAGAAATATCTGAGCCGGGGCAATACCGGCTATGCGCCGCCCAACTGGTGTTCGCTGAACGAGGCGATTGGCGCCATTCAGCAGGCCGGTGGGGTGGCGGTGCTGGCGCACCCGACCCGCTACGAGTTATCCAACAAGTGGGTCAAGAAAATGCTGGCGGCCTTTGCCGAGGCGGGCGGCGATGCGATGGAGGTTTCCATGGCACAGCAGAGCCCGCAAGAACGTGCTACGTTGGGGCAATGGAGCAAGGATCATCAGCTGGAAGCCTCGGTGGGCTCCGACTTTCACTACCCCAGCCAGTGGCGGGAGCTGGGTCGGCAGCTGTGGTTGCCGAAGGAAGCCACACCCGTATGGACACGCTTTATCTAAATCATTCCGGGAGGAATTATGAGTCAATATTTTGAACTGCACCCCGACAATCCACAGGCTCGTCTGATCAATCAGGCGGTGGCCATTGTGCGTCAGGGCGGGGTGCTGGTGTATCCCACCGACTCCGGTTATGCCATCGGCTGCCTGGTGGGCGACAAGAGCGCCATGGAGCGTATCTGTCGCATTCGTAAAATCGAAAAGGATCACAATTTTACCCTGGTGTGTCGGGATCTCTCCGAGCTGTCTTTCTACGCCCGGGTCGACAATGGCGCCTTTCGGTTGATGAAAAACAACACCCCCGGCGCCTATACCTTTATTCTGCAGGCCACCAAGGAAGTGCCCAAGCGGCTGCAAAACCCCAAGCGCAAGACCATAGGCCTGCGGGTGCCCGATAACGCCATCAGCCTGGCGCTGCTGGAGGCGCTGGGCGAACCCCTGATGTCCTGCAGCCTGATCCTGCCCGGTGAAACCGAGGCGGAATACGATCCGCATCTGATCCGTGAAAAGCTGGAAAAACTGGTCGATCTCATCATCGACGGTGGCGTGCTGGATCCCAGACCCACTACCGTGGTGGAGCTGTATGATAATACCCCTGTTATTGCCCGCGAAGGCGCCGGCGATATCCGTCCCTTTGAATAAGTGAATGACATGACTGAAAAACTGCAAAAAGTGCTGGCCCGAGCCGGCAAGGGCTCACGCCGCGAAATTGAAACGCTGATAAGCCAGGGACGGGTCAGCGTAAACGGCGATGTGGCCCATCTGGGTGACAGGGTCACCGGCAAGGAGCAAATCCGGGTCGACGGTCACATGGTGGAAACCCAGCCCGAAGGTGAAATCATCTGCCGCGTGCTGGCCTATCACAAGCCGGAAGGCGAGGTGAGCACCCGCAAGGATCCGGAAGGTCGCCCTACTGTATTCGACCGGCTGCCCAAGCTGCAGGGCTCGCGCTGGGTGGCGGTAGGCCGACTGGACGTGAATACCTCGGGTTTGCTGCTGTTCACCACAGACGGCGAGCTGGCCAACCGCCTGATGCACCCGCGTCACGAAATCGACCGGGAATATGCGGTGCGGGTATTCGGTGAAGTGAACGAAGCCATGCTGCAACGGCTGCGCAAGGGCGTGATGCTGGAAGACGGCATGGCCAAATTCGACACCATCAAGTACAACGGTGGCGAAGGCATGAACCACTGGTTCCACGTTACCCTGAAAGAAGGCCGTAACCGGGAAGTGCGTCGCCTGTGGGAGTCGCAGGAGATGCAGGTCAGCCGGTTGATCCGGGTGCGCTACGGCAAGATTGAACTGCCCCGCAACCTGCCGCGTGGCGGCTGGGCCGAAATGCCGCTGGACCAAGTGAACTACCTGCGTAATGAAGTCGGCCTGACCAACGAAGAGCAGAGCAAGGTCGACGTACACGCCACCGAGCGCTACAAGCAGGTGGCGCAAATCCGCAAGGCCGTGCGCAAGCATAACTCCCGCGTGAAAGGCGAGGGCGCAGGCGCCGGAGCGGCGGCCAAAAAGCCGGCCCCGGCTCGCGCGCGCAGCACCGGCCAGCGCCAGAAGCGCAAGACCCGGCTGTAAGGGCAGCGGTAAGCTTTAAGCGGTAAGAAAAACGGCGCCGGGGGCAAACCCCGGCGCCGTTTTTTTGGCCTTGTTCCCTCCCCTTTGGCTCGGCTTGTCGGAATGACAACGGGGTGCAAGGCAAGGGGAGGGTTGGGGAGGGGTTACGGCACCCGGTCAAAAGTGACACCCCCTCCCAGCCTCCCCCTGGAGAATATCTTCTGTTATGTCTGTGACTCCGCTGCCAAGGGGGAGGGGCTTTTAGCTCCCTCCCCTTGAACCCGTGATCTACAGGATGACAGCGGAGTGCAACGCAAGGGGAGGGGTGGGGAGGGGTTACGGCACCTAGTCAAAGTGACACCCCCACCCAGCCTCCCCCTGGCGAGAAGCCGCTGTGATACCTGTAACGCCGCTGCCAAGGGGGAGGGGCCGCTCGGCGCCGTTTGCGGGCGCACGCCTCACCTTCACACCACTTCGGTCGCAAACTCCTTGCGCGAGAAGGTAACCCGCTCTTCCGGCGCCATGGTGAACTTCTTGCCCAGCTTTTCGATTTTGTGCAGTCGCGGCACCAGTCCGGCGCCGTTGGCGGTTTGAATGGCCAGGCCGGGGCGGGCGTTCAGCTCCAGCAGCATGGGGCCTTTTTGCTTGTCCAGCACCATGTCGGTACCGATATAGCCCAGGCCGGACATTTCGTAGCAGGACGACGACAGGCTCAGCAGTTGTTCCCAGTAGGGGACTTTCAGCTCCAGCAGGTCGCGACCGGTGTCCGGGTGATAGCGAATGGGCAGGTTGAACTGCACCGCCCGAATGGCACGGCCGGTGTTGATGTCCAGCCCCACGCCCACGGCGCCCTGGTGCAGGTTGGCCTTGCCGTCCGAGGCCTCGGTCGACAGCCGCATCATCGCCATCACCGGAAAGCCCTTGAACACAATCACCCGAGTATCGGGTACGCCTTCGTAAGAGAAGCCGTCGAACACGTCATCGAAGTTGATCAGCGCTTCTATCAGTGCCACGTCCGGCTTGCCGCCGAGCGAGAACAGTCCGGCCAGAATGTTGGATACGTGTCGTTCCAGGTCATCGATGGTTTCGGTCTTGCCGCTGGGCTTGACGAAGTTTTTCTGATCGTGATTGACGATCACCGTTATGCCCTTGCCGCCGGAGCCCTTGGCCGGCTTGATACAAAAGCCCGGCCAGTCCTTGATCATGTCCCACAGGTGTGAAACCTGATGCTGAAACTCGATCACCCCAACCAGATCGGGCACGGTGACGCCGGCATCCAGCGCAATTTTCTTGGTTTGCAGCTTGTCGTCCACCAGCGGATAGAGCCGGCGCGGATTATAGCGGCTGATATAGGAAATATTGCGCCGGTTCATGCCCATGATGCCCATCTTGTCGAGGGCAAAGGGCGAGGCGTATTGTGCAAGCCAACGCTTAATCATTTCTTCTGCCCGTCAACTTTTTGTTCATCAAGTTTCTGTTCATCAACCAGGGGCTTGAACCGCTTGAGTTCGGTCAGGCGATAACCGGTGTAGTTACCCAGCAGCAGTACCACGGCCATCACGATCAGCTGCAGGCCGAGGAAGTTGAAGGTGAGGTGACGAACCAGCTCGCTGTTCATCGCCAGAAACGCGACCACGGCCACCATCAGCGAACCGCCGCCCTGCTTGACCACTTCCTTGGGGCCTTCTTCTTCCCACAGAATCGACATCCGCTCTATGGTCCAGGCCAGGATGATCATCGGGAAGAAGGTGATCTTCATGCCCTCGGTCAGGCCCAGCTGATAGGCGACGATGCTGAAGAAGCCGATCATGCCGATCACCATGATGATCACCGCCGATATTCGCGCCACCAGCAGCAGGTTGAGGTGCGACAGGTAGGATCGCAATACCAGACCGGTACCCACGATAATCAAAAAACCCACCAGGCCGGTAAGCAGGCTGGTCTGAATAAAGGCCATGGCAATCAACACCGGCATGAAGGTGCCCGAGGTCTTGATGCCGACGATAATGCGCAGAAACACCACCACCAGCACCCCGATGGGGATCAGCAGTATGCCCTTGAACAGGGCCTGTTCTTCCAGCGGCAGGTTGTAGAGCGAGACGTTAATCCAGTGCGGCTGATCGAATTTATTCGCCAGCGCCACGTTGACCGGTTGCTCTTGCTCCAGCATGGTAAATGTGACCCGGGAATTGCTGCCGCCCACCAGATCCAGCACCGGGGCGGAGTGATATTCCCACAGCAGCAACTGCTCTTGCCGACCCTGATCACCGGTAACCGGGTTGAAAATTTCGTACTGCCCGTTCTGTTCACCGCTGTACACCTGCACTATGTTGATCAGCGGCTGACGACGACGGCCATCTTCCAGCTCCAGTCCCTTGAGCAGTCGCGCCGGTACATTGGCGCGGTGCAACAGCTCCACCAGCAGCGGGCCCGGGGCCTTGTATTGAGCCAGCAATTCGGCGTTCTGGCCGCGGTTGTTCAGCTCTTTCAGCAGTTCCCGGGTCAGGGTAATGCCATCGGCAGAGCGTTCTTCGGCCAGTGACAGCACCTGATCCATGGCGGTGGCATAGGGCTCGGCCACGTCGGCCTGCATCATGGTCGGGATCTGGGTCGACAGCGGGCCCCTGGCGAAGGGATCCAGCATCATGTCGACCTTGTAATACAGCTCCTGCGGACCCGAGGCGTTGCGAATCGACCACTCGGCGCGGCTGGTGCCGTTGGCTTCGATAAACGAGAGGCCATAGCCCGGAGAGGCGGCGGACTCGTTCATCAGGGTAAAGCCGGGCTGACTGCCGGGAATGGCCAGCGAGGCCTTCACCGGTTTGCCGTTGGCTTCAAATTCCACCTTGGCCTCGATGGACCAGATCTGGCGTTTTTCGCCCGGCAGCCAGGGCACCTCGTACACAAAGTAGCGGTGCAGCATCAGGGCCAGGCCGACCAGAAACAGCGCGGCCACAATCAGATAAAACGGCTTGCGTGAGTACATGACGTTTACTCGCTGGCAGGAGTCGGACGCTTGGGCTTGCCCTGCACGTTCTGGCGGGCAATATCGACCACAGCGATGTCTTTCAGGAATTCACGGCCCAGCAGCACCGGATAGGTCATCTGGCTACGGTCGGTGAGGGTAAATTCGGTTTTTTCGGACAAGCGGCCCAGACGCATGGTCAGTGCCACCACCGGGCGACGCTCGACGCTGTCGGCCGACGCCTGGCGAATGCGCACATAGCGAACCAGCGGCGTTTCGACCGACAGTTTTTCATCCACGCCCTCGTGGGCCAGGTTGAAGCTGACCCAGGGCTTGCCATCTCGCTCGAACACCGTGATGTCCTGTGCGCTGAGCGAAGAGGTGGTGGCACCGGTGTCGATACGGGCGGGGAAGCTGTCGTTGACCGCATCCAGCCAGACGGTTTCGGTTTCGCCGACGACCAGTTTGCCGTCCCGGGTTTCATTTTCCGGGTAGTCGGCCGTTTCGGCCGGCTGCGCTATGGGCTGTGCGGCGGGAGCGGGGGCGGGGATCTGCTTTTTCAAATTTCGAATATCCTGTTGCAAGGCTTTCATGAAGGCGTGATGGTTGCTGTTGAGCTGCGCATTTTGCCGGACCATGGTGTCGGTCAGCCGGGATTCCAGGCTTGAAAGGGTAGCATCGAGCCTGGCCTCGGTAACAGGCTGCGGCTCGGGCTGCGCGTCCATCGGTGACGTCTGACTGACACAGGCGGTCAGTAACAGCGGTAATACCAGTGATGTCGCGACCTTATTCATAGCTTCCCTCTTGTTGTTGGTATTGCGGGTCTATCGGCTTGTTGGCGATGATTATCGTCCGTTTGGGTGCCGGATAGCCCTCGATGGTTTTAGTGGGGTCTTTCGGATCCAGAAAGTCCGCCAGTGATTCGTTGCGCATCCAGTCGGTGCGTCTTTGTTCCTGCAGTGTGGTCGCACTTTCGTCCACCACCCGTATGTTTTCGAACCCGCATTTGTTCAGCCAGCCGACCAGCGCGGCGGAGCTGGGAATAAACCAGACGTTGCGCATCTTGCCGTAACGTTCGCCCGGTACCAGTACCTGATGCTCGTCACCGTCGATGACCAGGGTTTCCAGTACCAGCTCGCCGCCGCCGCGTAACTGCGCCTTGAGCTGCAGCAGATGATCGATGGGCGAGCGACGATGATAAAGCACGCCCATGGAGAAGACGGTATCGAACGCCCGCAATTCGGGCAGCTCTTCTATTCCCAAGGGTAATACCTGGATCCCGTTATAACCATTGGCGAAGTGTTTTATCGCCTCAAACTGGCATAAAAACAGCTGTGAAGGATCGATACCCACCGCCATTTTGGCGCCGGCACCCATCATGCGCCACAGGTGGTAGCCGCTGCCGCAACCCACATCCAGCACATAGCGGTGTTTCAGCGGGCTGATGTGCGGCACCAGGCGATCCCACTTCCAGTCGGAACGCCATTCGGTGTCGATGCTGATACCGTGCACTTCAAACGGCCCCTTGCGCCAGGGATGAAACTGGCCGAGCAGGCTGGCAATTTTTTTGGTCTCGCCGGAGCTTATCTCGCCGGGGCGACCGATGCTGACGCTGTTGGTCAGCTCGACTCGCTCGGTACTGATCTTCGGCAGCTTGTGCAGCGCCCGAACCCAGCGTGCCAGATCACCGTGCAAATGGGTTTTCTGCCAGTCGTGCAACTGACCGGGCAGGCAGTGCAACCAGTGGCTGAGGCGGTTTTTGGCTATCTGCTGATAGAAGTCGCTGAAGTCGATCATTTGATGGCCACCATGGATCCGAAGTTGAAACACTGAAACCACAGATCCACATGCTGGAAGCCGACCCGTTTCAGTCGTGTCTTGTGCAGCTCCGGGGTATCCGGGCGCATCACGTTTTCCAGCGCGGTGCGTTTCTGGCTGATTTCCAGTTCGCTGTAACCGTTGGCTCGCTTGAAGTCGTGATGCAGATCGATCAGCAGTTCGTTGACGGTGTCATCGGCACTGACGAACTTTTCGCTCAATATCAGCACGCCACCCGGTTTCAGCCCCCGGTAAATCTTGTTTAGCAGGGCTTCGCGCTTGTCGGGGTCGATAAACTGCAGGGTGAAGTTCAGCACCACCACGGAGGCGTTGTCGATCTCGATATCGCAGAGATCCGCTTCGGTCAGGGTGACCGGCACCTCCGACTTGAACGCGGCCAGGTGACTGGCGGCTCGCTCCAGCATGGCGGCAGAATTGTCCACGGCGATAATGCGACAACCCGGTTGCGTCAGGTTGCGGCGCATTTCCTGGGTGGCGGCACCAAGCGAACAGCCCAGATCATAGAGCCGGCTGTCGGGCTGGGCGAAGCGGGTGGTCATCATGCCGATGGCGGAGATGATATTGGAATAACCGGGCACGGATCGTTTGATCATGTCCGGAAACACCTCGGCGACATTCTGATCGAAACAGAAGTCACCGAGCTGGGCGATGGGGGTGGCGAAGATATGATCTTTTGATTGCATGGCTTTAGTAATGACGACCCTGGCTTACGGCAGCAGGTGGCTGCAGACAATGGGCGCCATTGTAAAATAAGCACCGGGTCTTGTCTTGCAGGCGGCAAGGGGCGACGAAAATATATTTTGGCTGGAAGAGCGGTGAGGGGTGAGGAGTGAGGGGTGAGGGGGGCGAACTCCCTCCCCTGAACTCGTGATCAGCAGAACTGCTGCGGGGTGCAACGTAAGGGGAGGGTTGGGGAGGGGTTACTGCACCCGGTCAAAAGTGACACCCCCACCCAGCCTCCCCCTGGCGAAACTTCGTAGCCATGCCTGTGACTCCGCTGCCAAGGGTGAGGGGCAAACAGCCCCTCACCCCTCACGTCTCACAGGTTTAAAATAACGAGCCCTGAGGGCCGGGAGCCAGACCGGGAAAGTCGGGCAGCGGCTGCTGCAGAGCCGTCGCTATTTCTGCCGCCAGCAGCGGGGCCAGTTGGTTGTCGGCGGTATGCACGAACAGGTACACCGACTTGCCCTCATCCAGCCAGGCGTTGATACGCGGCACCCAGGGCTGCCAGAAGGGTTTGTTCACCTCCGGATCGGGATGGCCGATGAAGCGAATCACCGGCGCCGGGCCCGTGCTGATGATATGCACCGGGACCCTGGGTTTTTTCTGCTGGGCATCCGCCAGCGCCGGGGTAGATGGCGGGCAGGAAAACACCGGGCGCGAGTCCATGATGATGCGATTGGCGCCCCGCTCCAGCAGCAGTCGGTTGAGCTGGCGTTCGGCCTCGCCCTTGGCGAAGAAGGCGGGATGGCGTACCTCTACCCCGTATTGAAACCGATCCGGCAGGGCAGCCAGCAGTTGTGCCAGGCCGTCCAGTTGCTCGGGGCCGCAGACGGCGGGCAGTTGCAGCATCAGCATGCCCAGCTTGTGCTGCAACGGGTCCAGCTGTTCGATAAAGTCCAGAGCGGCCCTGATGTTGTCGGCCAGCCGGCCCTGATGACTGACGGCGGCGGGAAACTTGAAGGTGAAGCGAAAGTCGTCAGGGGTCTGGCTGGCCCAGCGCTGCAGGCTGTTGGCGTCTGGCACGCCATAGAAGCTGGTGTTGCCTTCCACCGAGTTGAATACCCGGCCGTAGTCGAGCAGATGCTCGGTGGTTTTGAGCTCACGCCCCAGCAACTGCCCGGGCCAGGCGGGGTGGGACCATTGGCTGAGGCCCAGATATAACGACATATTTTTCCTTTTTACAAAGGGATTAGGGACTGGGGAATGGGGAATAGGAGCCAGGAGAATGCGGGATTTGCCTTTGCCAGTCCCTATTCCCTAATCCCTATTCCCGCCTTTTAAAGACATGATTTTACGGCCCTTCGGGTTTTCCATTATACTAGCGCGCTATTTACTGACAAATTCATGACTCGCGGCCGCCGGTCGCGTGGCAACATCATCAAAGGAAGACTCCATGCGCACTCATTATTGCGGGCAGGTTGACGCCGCCCTGGTTGGCCAGAGCGTAACCCTAAGTGGCTGGGTACATCGTCGTCGTGATCTGGGCGGTCTGATCTTCATCGACATGCGCGATCGGGAAGGCATAGTGCAGGTGTTCTTCGATCCGGACAAGGCCGAAGCCTATGACAAGGCGTCTGCACTGCGTGCCGAGTTCTGTATCCAGATGACCGGTGTAGTACGTGCCCGTCCCGAGTCTCAGGTGAACAAGGACATGGCCACCGGTGCGGTGGAAATCTTCGCCCACGAACTGACCATCATCAACAAGGCCGATCCGCTGCCGCTCGACTTCAACCAGAACAACTCGGAAGAACAGCGCCTCAAGTATCGCTATCTGGATCTGCGTCGTCCCGAGCAGGCCCGTTACCTGAAAACCCGCGCCAGGGTCACCAGCCGGGTGCGTCGTTTCATGGACGATCAGGGCTTCATGGACATCGAAACCCCGATGCTGACCAAGGCCACGCCGGAAGGCGCGCGCGATTATCTGGTGCCGAGCCGGGTGCACAAGGGTTATTTCTACGCGCTGCCCCAGTCACCCCAGCTGTTCAAGCAGTTGCTGATGATGAGCGGCTTCGACCGTTACTACCAAATCGTCAAATGCTTCCGCGACGAAGACTTGCGTGCCGACCGTCAGCCCGAATTCACCCAGATCGATGTGGAAACCTCTTTCATGAGCGCCGAACAGGTGCGGGAAGTGATGGAACAACTGGTACAGGATCTGTGGCAGGACGTGGCGGGCGTGGATCTGGGCACCTTCCCGGTGATGAGCTACGCCGACGCCATGCGTCGTTACGGCTCCGACAAGCCGGATCTGCGTATTGCCATGGAGCTGGTCGACATTGCCGATCTGGTGAAGAACGTCGACTTTCAGGTGTTTGCCGGCCCGGCCAACGACGCCAAGGGCCGCGTGGCCGCGCTTCGAGTACCCGGTGGTGCCGCCCTGTCTCGCAAGCAAATCGATGAATACGGCAAGTTCGTCGGCATCTACGGCGCCAAGGGCCTGGCCTGGCTGAAGGTGAACGACGTGACCAAGGGCCTGGAGGGCGTGCAATCGCCGGTCGCCAAGTTCCTGAGCGAAGACATCGTCACCGAACTGCTGGCCCGTACCGGTGCCCAGGACGGTGATGCCATCTTCTTCGGCGCTTCTTCCGCCAAGGTAGTCTGCGATGCCATGGGCGCCCTGCGTCTGAAGCTGGGCAAGGATCTGGATCTGATCGAAAACAGCTGGAAGCCGCTGTGGGTGGTCGACTTCCCGATGTTCGAAGAAGAAGACGATCGCCTGTATGCCATGCACCATCCCTTTACCGCTGCCAAGGACATCAGTGCCGAAGCGCTGGAAGCCGACCCGACCGCGGCCGTGGCCAATGCCTACGACATGGTGATCAACGGTTACGAAGTGGGCGGTGGCTCGGTGCGTATCCACAACAACGAGATGCAGCAAACCGTGTTCTGTCTGCTCGGCATCAACGCCGAAGAGCAGCAGGAAAAGTTCGGCTTCCTGCTCGACGCGCTGAAGTACGGTACGCCGCCGCACGCCGGTCTGGCTTTTGGCCTGGATCGTCTGGTGATGCTGCTGACCGGCACCGACAATATTCGGGACGTGATTGCCTTCCCCAAAACCACCACCGCTTCCTGTCTGCTGACCGATGCGCCCAGCCTCGCCAACCCGGATTCACTGACGGAGCTGGCCATTCGTACCGAACTGCCGGCAGCCAAGGCAGGCCAATCCACAGCTCAATCCGCAGATAAGGCAGACAGCTAAGACATGGCTCACAAGCATCCGGAATCGGTGCTGATCCTCATTCATACCGAGGATCAGGTACTGTTACTGCAACGTCAGGACAACCCGGACTTCTGGCAGTCGGTCACCGGCAGCCTGGAAGTGGGCGAAACCCGCTATCAGGCGGCGGTGCGCGAACTGGAAGAAGAAACCGGACTGCGGCTGAATAACGGCCTGCAGCTGGTGGAAACCGGACACCGGGTGCGCTTTGAAATCTACCCCCGCTGGCGGCATCGTTACCGCCCGGGGGTGACCCACAACTGGGAATACGAATTTCACTTGCAGCTGTCGAGCCCGCAGGAGGTGTACCTCACCGAGCACCTTTCCCAGCGCTGGATGCCGTTGGCAGAGGCCCGGGAACAAGCCAGTTCCTGGACCAACAAGCTGGCCATCGACCGGCTGATACAGCGCAAGAATCAAGACAAGAATTTATGCAGGGACAAAGGAGACGAGACTGATGGCAGGTCATAGTAAATGGGCCAATATCAAGCATCGCAAGGCGGCACAGGATGCCAAACGCGGTAAAATCTTCACCAAACTGATCCGCGAACTGACCACCGCCGCCCGCGAAGGCGGCTCGGATCCGACGGCCAACCCGCGGCTGCGGGCGGCCATCGACAAGGCGCTGTCCAACAACATGACCCGCGACACCGTCGATCGGGCGGTGAAGCGTGGCGCCGGCGAGCTGGACGGTCAGGTGCTGGAAACCATTATCTACGAAGGCTACGGCCCGGGCGGCACCGCGGTGATGGTGGAATGCATGACCGATAACCGTAACCGCACCGTATCCGATGTGCGCCATGCCTTTTCCAAGAATGGCGGCAACCTGGGTACCGATGGCTCGGTTGCTTACCTGTTCGAGAAGAAGGGCGTGATCAGCTATGCGGGCGTCGACGAAGAGACGGTGATGGAGGCGGCACTCGAAGCTGGTGCCGACGATGTGGTGGTGAACGACGACGGCTCCATCGACGTGTATACCCAGTGGGACGAATTCGGCAGCGTCAAGGATGCACTCGATGCCGATGGTCTGGAGGCCGAGAACGCCGAAGTGACCATGATCCCCTCGACCAGCGCCGAACTGGACGAAGACACGGCACCCAGGTTCATGCGCCTCATCGACATGCTGGAAGATGCCGACGACGTGCAGGAGGTTTACCACAACGGCGAGATCTCCGACGAACTGGCGGAAAAGCTGTAAACGAGGCCCTTCGGGCAGCCGTAAGCGATAAGCTGTCAGCGTTAAGTGATGCTGCTTTGTAGGCCCGGCTTTAGCCGGGCAAGGGTGCAGCAGGTGGCATGGTTTGCCCGAATAAATTCGGGCCTACAGACATTCGTCTTGATCTGCGGTGAGGCCGTAGGCGCCACTTTAGTCGGCGCAATGTTACAAACGGCCGCATATTCAAGGCCAGCTTCGCAGGCCCTGCCGGCTAAAGCGGCAGCTACAGGCCGGAGTCCTGTCTGCAGGCGACAGAACCCTTTAATTTTAATAATTTACTTTCAGCCGGCTCGATCAGCTTACCGCTGATAGCTTACGGCTGATAGCTGGTTTTTTATGTCCATTATTCTAGGTATCGATCCCGGCTCGCGCATTACCGGCTACGGCGTGGTGCGCCAGAGCGGCAATAAAATGGAATATCTGGGCTCGGGCTGTATTCGCATGACCGACGACGAGCTGGCGCCACGACTGAAGAAAATCTACGACGGTGTCAGCGAGATCATCCTGCAATTCCGGCCAGACCTGTTCGCCATCGAGCAGGTGTTTATGGCCCGCAACCCGGACTCGGCGCTCAAACTGGGTCAGGCCCGGGGCGCGGCGATTGTGGCCGCCGCCAATGGCGGCTTGGAGGTGGCGGAGTATTCCGCCCGCCAGATCAAGCAGGCGGTAGTGGGGCAGGGCGGCGCCGACAAGTCCCAGGTGCAGCACATGGTGGTGAAGCTGCTGAGCCTGCCCGGCACGCCTCAGGCCGACGCCGCCGATGCCCTGGCGGTGGCCCTGTGCCACGGCCACACCCGCCAGAGTCTGGTCAGCATGGCCGGCCAGGTTCGAGGCACGGTACGAGGGCGGCTGCGTTGAAATCGAGGATTTGGGACTGGGGATTCGGGATTGGAATACAGGAGTCCCAGCCTACCGCGGTTCGAGTCCCCATTCCCTGTTCCCGAGTCCCGGTATTGATACATGGATATTTATCCAGTTATTCATTATTCTTGGTGCAACTCAGATTGGTTAGCGGGGATCCCCAGTGATAGGTCGGTTGAAAGGTATTATCAGCGAAAAACAGGCACCGGACATTCTGCTGGATGTCGGTGGTGTCGGTTATGAAGTGACGCTGCCGATGAGCTGTTTTTACGAGTTGCCCAATATCGGCGAGGCGGCGACCTTGCTGATCCATTTTGTGGTGCGTGAAGACGCTCAGCTGTTGTTCGGCTTTAATACCAAAACCGAGCGTGCGCTGTTTCGCGAGCTGATCAAGACCAACGGCGTGGGCCCCAAGCTGGCGCTGGCCATTCTGTCCGGCATGACCGCCGATCAGTTTATCTATAACGTCGAGCAGGGCGAAATCGGCGCCCTGGTCAAGTTGCCCGGCGTGGGCAAGAAAACCGCCGAGCGGCTGATCGTGGAAATGCGCGACCGGCTCAAGGGCTTTGGCGGTTATGACCTGTTCAACCCGGCCCCCGAAGGCATGGGCTCTGTCGCCTCGGTGGCCGACGGTGCGCGTGACGAGGCCATTGCCGCCCTGCAGGCGCTGGGTTACAAGGCCAATCAGGCCGAGCAAATCGTCAAGAAAATTGCCAAGCCGGGGCTGGATGCGGAACAGCTGATCCGTGAAGCCCTGCGCAGCATGGTGTAAGGCATGATTGAAGCGGACCGTTTTATCAATCCCGCGCCCCAGCGGGAAGAAGAAGTCATCGACCGGGCCATACGGCCCAAGGCCTTGTCCGATTATCGTGGTCAGGATCATGTGCGCAGCCAGATGGAAATTTTCATCGAGGCGGCCCGTCGCCGGGAAGAAGCGCTCGATCACCTGCTGATCTTCGGCCCGCCGGGGCTGGGCAAGACCACCCTGGCCAACATCGTCGCCAATGAAATGGGTGTCAGCATCAAGACCACCTCGGGCCCGGTGCTGGAAAAGGCCGGCGATCTGGCGGCCATGCTCACAAATCTTGAGCCGGGAGATGTGCTCTTTATCGATGAAATTCATCGTCTGAGCCCGGTGGTGGAAGAAATTCTCTATCCGGCGATGGAAGACTATCAGCTCGACATCATGATTGGCGAGGGGCCGGCTGCGCGCTCCATCAAGCTGGAGTTGCCGCCCTTTACCCTGGTGGGTGCAACCACCCGGGCCGGCTCGCTGACCTCGCCGTTGCGTGATCGCTTCGGCATCGTGCAGCGGCTTGAGTTCTATCAGGTTGGGGATCTGGCCCACATCATCAGCCGCAGCGCCGACAAACTGGGCCTGACCATCAACGACGACGGTGCCTTCGAGATGGCGCGCCGGGCTCGGGGTACGCCGCGTATTGCCAACCGCCTGTTGCGCCGGGTGCGGGACTTCGCGGAGGTGAAGGGCAGCGGCGATATCGATGCCTCCATTGCCGCCCAGGCGCTGGACATGCTGGATGTCGACAAGCAGGGCTTCGACTACATGGACCGCAAGCTGTTGACCGCGGTACTCGACAAGTTCATGGGCGGCCCGGTGGGGCTGGATAATCTGGCGGCGGCCATCGGCGAAGAGAAGGAAACCATCGAGGATGTGATAGAGCCCTACCTTATTCAACAGGGCTTTCTGCAGCGTACCCCCCGTGGCCGCATCGCTACCCCCAGGGCCTATCTGCATTTCGGCTTCGATCTGCCGGAGTCAAGACTGGGGGAATAGGGAATGGGGAATGGGGAATAGGGACTGGGTCTCTAATCCCCAATCACTCTTTGGTCGAATAAATTCGACCCTACACTTTGCCGCTTCACGCTTCACGCTTCACGCTTCACGCTTCACGCCTCACGCCTCACGCCTCACGCCTCACGCCTCACGCCTCACTCCTCACTCCTCACGCCCTTTCCTGTCGTGCGCTAAAAGCGTTCTCTTCTTTCCTAAATTTGACTCAGGTATAGTAATGCCATCTTTTTAGCCCCTATGGCTGAGCGAATGACGTCTGACACAAGCTTTGACTGGCCGGTGCGTATCTATTACGAAGATACCGATGCCGGTGGTATTGTTTATAACGCTAATTACTTGAAATTCATGGAAAGAGCACGCACCGAATGGTTGCGCAGCCTGGGGGTTGAGCAGGACACTCTGCTCGAACAGGGGGTGGCCTTCGTGGTGCGGCGGGTAGAGCTGGATTTTCAAAGGCCCGCCCGTTTCAATGATGCATTAACTGTCACCGTGACGGTGAAAAAGCTGAAACGTGCCTCTATTGTATTTGAACAGGAAATTCTGGATGATGCCGGCCTTTCGCTGGTTCGGGGAATGGTGCAGATTGCTTGCGTCAAAATTCCTCACATGAAACCCTTTGCCATTCCTGAGCCGCTGATGGGAGTATTGTCAGGTGCACGCTGAAATATCGTTTTTAGGTCTGTTTTTACAAGCCAGCTTGCTGGTGAAACTGGTGATGCTGCTGCTGATGGGCATGTCTATTCTGTCCTGGGCGATGATCCTCAACCGGCGCAAAATACTGACCACAGCCCGGAATGACTCGGCGCAGTTTGAAGACAAGTTCTGGTCCGGTGCCGATCTGAGTCGCCTGTATCACGAGAGCAATGCCCGCCGTGACAACCTGGCCGGCATGGAGCAGATTTTTTACGCCGGCTTCAAGGAGTTTGTGCGGCTGCAAAAACAGGGCCGCTCGCAGGAGAGCATGCTCGAGGGCACCTATCGCACCATGCGCGTGGCGCTGTCGCGGGAAGTGGATCGCCTCGAGACCAACCTGTCGATGCTGGCGACCATCGGTTCCATCAGCCCTTATATCGGTCTGTTTGGTACCGTTTGGGGCATCATGAATGCCTTTATCGCCCTGGCGGAAGTGCAACAGGCCACGCTGTCGATGGTGGCACCGGGTATTGCCGAGGCGCTTATCGCCACGGCACTGGGCCTGTTTGCGGCCATTCCGGCGGTGATTGCCTATAACCGGTTCAGCTATCAGGTTGAGCGCCAGGAAAACCACCTGGCCAACTTCATGGATGAGTTTTCTACCATTCTCAACCGCCAGGTGGCGGCGGGTGGCAACTGATGCACGGCTATCAACGCAGACGTCGTAAACGCGTTGCCGAGATTAACGTGGTGCCTTATATCGATGTGATGCTGGTGCTGCTGATTATTTTCATGGCGACTGCGCCGGTGATCACTCAGGGCGTCAAGGTGGACTTGCCGCAGGCCGAAGCTGAAATGATGCCGGAAGACAGCGACAAGCCGCTGGTGGCGTCCGTCGATGCCGAAGGACGTTACTTTCTCGACATCGGCGAAAACCGGGACGAGGCGGTAGATTTGCTGGCGCTGGCGAATATGGTGCAGGCTCAGCTAAAAACCACCCCCAAGGCACCGGTGGTGGTGAAAGGCGACGCCAACGTACGTTATGACGCCGTCATTCAGTTGATGGCCACGCTGAAGGCGGCCGGCGTGCCGACCGTTGGCCTCATGACGCAACCGGAGCAGTAGCGGACTCATGACGGAGCAAGGCGGTATTCGCAAATCGTTATTGATTTCGCTGGCGTTACATCTGCTGATTGGCGTGGTGTTACTGGTCGGAATCGATTTTAGTGCGCCCAAGCGGCCTGCTCAGGCGGTGTCGATCATCGAAGCCACCATGATCGATGATGGCATGGTGGCGGCTCAGGCCGAGCGCCTGGCCGAAATGCAGGCGCAGCAGGAGCGCGCGAGGGCCGCAGAGCAGGCCAGCGCCGAGGCAGAGCAGAAAGCGGCAAAAGAGGCCGAGCGTTTGGCTGAGCAGCAGCGAGCAGCCGAAGAGGCCAAGCGTGTAGCCGAACAGCAGCAGGCCCTGGCTGCCCAGCAGGCCAAGGCCGAAAATGAACGGCAACAGGTGATAGAACAAGAGCGCAAGGCTCAGGAAGCGGCACAAGCGAAGAAACAGGCGGAAGCCGAAGCGGCTCAAAAGGCGGCCGAGGCCAAGGCACTGGCGGCCAAAAAGCAGGCAGAAGCCGAGGCCAGGAAAGCCGAAGAGGCGAAGAAACAGGCCGAGGCCAAGGCGGCGGAGGCGAAGAAACAGGCCGAGGCCAAGGCGGCGGAAGCGAAGAAGCAGGCCGAAGCCAAGGCGGCGGAGGCGAAGAAACAGGCCGAGGCCAAGGCGGCGGAGGCAAAGAAACAGGCCGAGGCCAAGGCGGCGGAAGCGAAGAAGCAGGCCGAAGCCAAGGCGGCGGAAGCGAAGAAGCAGGCCGAGGCCAAGGCGGCAGAGGCGAAGAAGAAAGCCGAAGCCGAGCAGGCGCTGAAGGATCTGGAAGCCCTGATGGGGGCGGATGGTGGCGGTAGTTCACGACCGGCCTCGGCGGCGGAAGTAAACAAGTATACCGGCATGATCGTGGCCGCCATTCGGCGTAACTGGCTGGTAGGGCCTACCATGGTAGGCAAGCAGTGCGTGATTAATATTCGGGTAGCGACAGACGGCTTGATCCTGAACATAGGGGAGGGTCAGGGAGATTCGGAGGTGTGTCGTTCGGCCCGGCTGGCGATTCGCAAGACCGGTACTCTGCCGATGCCCAAGGATCCTGAAGTGAACAAGCAATTACAAAATCTGAATCTGACGCTGATACCGAGGCTCTAGTGATGACAAAACGATGGATATGGTTATGGTTGCCGCTGCTGTTGCTGGCAGGTCGGGCACAGGCGGCACTGGATATCGTGATTACCGGCGGCATCGACAGTGCCCGCCCGGTGGCGGTTGTGCCCTTTAAATGGACCGGCGGCGGTGCGGCCCCGCAGGATCTGGCCGAGGTGATTGGCAACGACTTGCGCAACAGTGGCATGTTCCGCCCGCTGGATCGCAGTCGCCTGCCCCAGCAGGTGGCCAGCGCCGCCGAGCTGAATGCGACTCTGTGGAGTCCGCACCAGGTCGAGGCCGTGCTGGTGGGCTCCATCGAGCCGGCCGGTGGCAACCAGTACCGTATCAGCTTCGAGCTGGCGGATGTATTGGGTAAAAACGGGGCTCAGTTGCTGGAAAGCCGCAGTGCCACCGTACCCGCGGCCCAGCTGCGCCAGTATGCGCATCGAATGGCCGATATCGTGTTTGAAAAGCTGACCGGCATCAAGGGCGCCTTTCTGACCCGCATCGCCTACGTCAACGTGCAGCATGGTGCCCAGTATCCGTTTCAGCTGATGATTGCCGACTACGACGGCTTCAATGAGCAGGTGCTGTTACGTTCGCGCGAGCCCTTGATGTCACCGGCCTGGTCGCCGGACGGACGCAAGCTGGCCTATGTATCGTTCGAGAACAAGAAAGCCGAAATCGTGGTGCAGGATATTTACAGCCAGCAGCGTCAGGTGGTCAGCTCTCAGCCGGGTATCAACGGTGCGCCCCAGTGGTCACCGGATGGCAGCAAACTGGCACTGGTACTGTCGCGGGACGGCCAGCCGGAAGTCTATGTGCTTAACCTGTCCAGTCGACAGTTGAGCCGGGTGACCAATAATCGCACCATAGATACCGAGCCGAGCTGGGCGGCCGACGGCAAGGCCCTTTATTTTGTGTCCGAGCGGGGCGGTCGTCCCCAGGTGTATCGAGCCGATTTGAACACTGGCGATACGCGTCGCGTCACCTTTCAGGGTGATACCAATTTAGGTCCCCGTGTGACCAATGACGGCAACAGCATGGTGCTGGTCAGCCGTTCACAGGGACAATACCGAATTGCTCGTCAGGAGCTGGATGGAGGTCAACTGCAGGTGTTAACAGAAACCCAGCTGGATGAATCGCCAAGCCCTGCACCTAACGGCACTATGATCATCTATAGTACCACCTATCAGGGGCGCCAGGTGCTGTCTCTGGTGTCTATGGATGGTCGTTTTAAGGCCAGGCTGCCCGCACGAAGTGGTGATGTTCGTGCACCGGCATGGTCACCATATCTCAATTGATCCAACGTGATTTCTAAGGAAATACAATGCAAATGAAAAAACTGCTTCAGAGTCTGGCCGTTGCTCTTCCGATGTTGACCCTGGCGGCATGTAGCTCTACCACCGACTCTGATGCCATGACCGGTACCGACGGCAGCTATCAGAACGGTGGCGCTCAGACTGGCGGTGCCCAGACCGGCGGCGCCCTGTCGGCCGAAGAGCAGATGCGTCAGCAGTACGAAGCGCTGCGTCGCGAGAACGTGATTTTCTTTGAATTCGATCAGGACGAAGTGACCGGTCATTACGCCCAGGTACTGGAAGCGCATGCCAGCTTCTTGCGTTCCAATCCGTCCGTCAGCATTCTGGTAGAAGGCCATGCGGATGAGCGCGGTACTCCCGAGTACAACATCGCTCTGGGTGAGCGTCGTGCCAAGGCCGTGACCAGCTATCTGCAGAGCCTGGGCGTGAGTGGTTCCCAGCTGGCTATCGTCAGCTACGGTGAAGAAAAGCCGGCCGACACTTCTCACACCGAGTCTGCCTTTTCCCAGAACCGCCGTGCGGTTCTGGTCTACTAAGGTTTAATTCGACGATATGAAATTTAAATTAGCGGCCATTTCGATGGCCGCTGTTTTATCCACATCAAGCTGGGCACAGGCACCTGTGAGCAGTGTGGGTAGCAGCGGCTCCGTCAATGATCGCCTGGCAGAGCTGGAAAGGGCCTTCAGCGCCAGAAGCCAGGCTCAAATAGATCAGCAGCGACAGTTAAACGCCATACAGCAAGAGGTGAGTGAACTGCGTGGTTTGCTGGAAGAGCAGAGTTATCGTCTGGAACAGGTGATAGAACGCCAGCGAGGCCTGCTGATGGCACAGCAGGACGCGGCCGATAAGCCTCAGCAGGCGGCTTCGGCGGCTCAGTCTGGCGCAGAGAGCGCCCAGCCCTCGCCGAGCAAGGCGCCCGCTGCACCGGCCAGCGGCGATGAGCAGGCAGCCTATGATAATGCGGTCAACCTGGTGTTGCAGGATAAAGACTACGATGCAGCCATTCCTGCCTTTGCCCGTTTTATCACCCAGTATCCGCAATCCAGCTATGTGCCCAATGCCCATTACTGGTTGGGGCAGCTGTTGTTCACCCAAAAGCGGTTTGATCAGGCCAAGGCGCAGTTTGCCCGCGTGGTGGAAGCCTACCAGACCTCCAACAAGCGAGCAGATTCACTGCTGAAGCTGGGGCTGATCGCCCGTGAACAAAATGATAATGCGCAAGCCAAACTGTATTTTGAGCAGGTGGTAAAAGAATACGGCAACACCGGCGCGGCACGGCTGGCTCAGGAAAACCTCAACGGCCTCTGAATCGGGGGCTGAGTTGTCGATTTTTTGAGAGAGTCGCTTGTTCCTTAATCAAGCAGAATAAAATGATGATTTAGCTGTTGCGCCACAAAATTAAATCCGTATTATAGGCCGCCGTTGGCAGGGTGCTTTAGCAACCCCGCCGAATGGGTCGTTAGCTCAGTTGGTAGAGCAGTTGACTTTTAATCAATTGGTCGCAGGTTCGAATCCCGCACGACCCACCAGATTTGAAAAGTAAGTCCCAGGGTGATTAGCTCAGCTGGGAGAGCACCTCCCTTACAAGGAGGGGGTCACTGGTTCGAGCCCAGTATCACCCACCAGTTTTAGTAAAAAGAAAATCCCAGGGCGCTTAGCTCAGCTGGGAGAGCACCTCCCTTACAAGGAGGGGGTCACTGGTTCGAGCCCAGTAGCGCCCACCAGTTTTAGTAAAAAGTAAGTCCCAGGGTGATTAGCTCAGCTGGGAGAGCACCTCCCTTACAAGGAGGGGGTCACTGGTTCGAGCCCAGTATCACCCACCATCTTTGATAAGATGACACAGTAATACCGAGAATTTCGGGTCGTTAGCTCAGTTGGTAGAGCAGTTGACTTTTAATCAATTGGTCGCAGGTTCGAATCCCGCACGACCCACCAGTTTTAGTAAAAAGTAAGTCCTAGGGTGATTAGCTCAGCTGGGAGAGCACCTCCCTTACAAGGAGGGGGTCACTGGTTCGAGCCCAGTATCACCCACCATCTTTGATAAGATGACACAGTAATACCGAGAATTTCGGGTCGTTAGCTCAGTTGGTAGAGCAGTTGACTTTTAATCAATTGGTCGCAGGTTCGAATCCCGCACGACCCACCAGTTTTAGTAGTAAAGCAAGTCCCAGGGTGATTAGCTCAGCTGGGAGAGCACCTCCCTTACAAGGAGGGGGTCACTGGTTCGAGCCCAGTATCACCCACCAGTTTGCAGTGAAAAGTAGCAGTGCCGAGATATTCGGGTCGTTAGCTCAGTTGGTAGAGCAGTTGACTTTTAATCAATTGGTCGCAGGTTCGAATCCCGCACGACCCACCAGTTTTAGTAAAAGTAAGTCCCAGGGTGATTAGCTCAGCTGGGAGAGCACCTCCCTTACAAGGAGGGGGTCACTGGTTCGAGCCCAGTATCACCCACCATATCGAAGTAAAAAGTAAGCAGTACCGAAATACTCGGGTCGTTAGCTCAGTTGGTAGAGCAGTTGACTTTTAATCAATTGGTCGCAGGTTCGAATCCCGCACGACCCACCATTCTCTCGTTATTCCCCCTTCTTGTTGCAGTAATCCCCCTTAGTCTTCGTTATTTCTATTCGTTCATTGTTAATTCCGTACCCGACTTGGGTTTAACGCCACTGTAACGGTATAATGCCCGTCATTGATGTTATCCGGATGGATCAACTGGAACCAGGACATGACTGAAGCTGTCGATATTTTCGAGTTTGACTACCCCTTTCCCGCCAAGCCGGCTCCGCTGACGAATGATCAGCAGCAGGCACTGAAAGATGAAATCAAGGCCCTGCTACGCGCCCGCAATGCCGTACTGGTGGCTCATTACTATACCGACCCCGAGATCCAGGCATTGGCCGAGGAAACCGGTGGTTGCGTGTCCGACTCGCTGGAAATGGCGCGTTTTGGCAAGGAGCATGAGGCCGAGACCCTGATCGTGGCCGGTGTGCGCTTCATGGGGGAAACCTCGAAGATTCTGAGCCCGGAAAAAACCGTGCTGATGCCCACACTGGAAGCCGAGTGTTCACTCGATCTGGGTTGCCCGGCCGATGAATTTACCGCCTTTTGTGATGCGCATCCGGACCATACCGTGGTGGTGTACGCCAATACCTCGGCGGCGGTGAAAGCCCGGGCCGATTGGGTGGTGACCTCCAGCATAGCGCTGGAAATCGTCGAGCACCTGGACAGCGAGGGGCACAAGATCATCTGGGCCCCGGACCGGCACCTGGGTGCCTATATAGAGAAGCAGACCGGCGCCAAGATGCTGCGCTGGCAGGCGGCCTGCATAGTGCACGACGAGTTTCGCGCCAAGGCGCTGAAGGAGCTGAAGGCGCAGAACCCGGATGCGGCCGTGCTGGTGCACCCGGAGTCTCCGCAGTCCGTGGTGGAGCTGGCAGATGCCGTGGGCTCCACCAGTCAGCTGATCAAGGCGGCCCAGACACTGCCGCATCAGAAGCTGATTGTGGCCACCGACAAGGGCATCTTCTACAAGATGCAGCAGGCCTGCCCGGACAAGGAAATGGTTGAAGCGCCGACCGGTGGTAACGGTGCCACCTGCCGCAGCTGCGCCCATTGCCCCTGGATGGCCATGAACGGCCTGGTGGCCATTCGCGATGCCCTGCGTGACGGCGGCAAGAGCCACGAGATACAGGTGGATGAAGAAACCCGTATCAAGGCGATGATCCCCCTGAACCGCATGCTGAACTTTGCCGCCGAGCTCAAGATGAAGGTCAAGGGTAACGCTTAACTGAGAGCTTTAAGCCGTAAGCGATCAGCTTGAAGCTAAAACAAAACCGGCGCCAAGATTAATCTTGGCGCCGGTTTTTTTATTGTTTGCTGTTAACTTATGGCTTTCAGCTTCTCGCTTTCAGCTTTCATACCAATCTGTAAAACTAACTGATCTGTTTGGCTGCCCCGAAAAGGTCGAACGAAGGGTCGACTCCACCGACACGCTGAACCGCATCCCTGCGACGCTCAGCACATGACGTCCTGTCATGTGATGGTCGCTGGAGTAGAACCCTTCATCCGCCCCTCTGCTGCGGCGTCGCCTGTGGGAGCGTCCTGCAGACAACTCGGTGTTTAAGGAGAGGCGACTGTGTTGCCTCTGATCCCGGGGTTAAAATGATCAGATGTTTATTCAAATTGGTATAACTTACAGCTTAAAGCTGATGGCTTATGGCTGTTGTTACCGGTTTTCTTCGCCGCCGAGGGCTTCGATAAGGTCGGGCACAAAGCGAGACAGTTCGCCGGTAACCAGGGCAAAGTCGGCGTCGAAACGGGCCGCCACGTCTTCGCTGGTGACGTCGTCATTCTGCTCGCGCAGCTCTTCGGAAAACTTCAGCCGCTTGACGCTCATGTCGTCACTCAGCACGAAGCTGATGGTTTCGGCCCAGTTCAGCGCCAGCTTGGTCACCAGTTTGTCGGCTTCCAGATGGGCCTTGATTTCTTCACTGAGCAGATCCTGCTGCTTGGCACGAATAATGCCGCCGTGTTCGAGAGCGGAGCGCAGCTCGGCTTCATCTTCCAGCGCAAAGCCGGCCGGCGCGGCGCCTTCTTTCAGCCAGTCGGTCAGGGTCAGCTCGGGCGGGGTTACCATGGCCAGCGGCACCACCGGCAATGAGCCGATGCTCTTGCGCAGCAGCGCCAGCAGATCTTCGGCCCGTTTGGCTGAGCTGGCATCCACGGCGATAAAGCCGTCTTTGGGATTGATCCAGGCATAGGTTTGCTGAAAACGGCTGAAGGCCCGGGGCAGCAGGGTGACGATGATCTCTTCTTTTATCGATTCTTTTTCTTTTTTCTTCAGCGCGCGACCCTGCTCGATTTCCAGCGCCTCCACTTTTTCGGCCACCATGTCGTTGACCACGGAGCCGGGCAGCATTTTTTCTTCTTTCTTGGCACAAATCAGGATCTGGTCGTCGGCGACGTGGGTCAGGGCATGGCCCTGTTTGCCCAGCGGTGATATCCAGCCGAATTTGGCCTGCTCCTGACTGCCGCAGGGGCTGAAGGGCAGGGCTTCAAGCTGCTTTTCCAGGTCTTCAAGGGTGACATCGAAAGGGCGGGTAAAACGATAAATCTGCAGGTTCTTAAACCACATAGCGTCCTCGGTAACGAGCCGGAAAAAACGCATTGTACTGCAAAGCGGCTTTGTGATCAGGTAGTCATTCCCGGTCAATAAAGGCCGATCCTGCTCACAGTGCCTGATGAAAGCCGATTCGATGTGGCACCGTCTCTATACACTCAGGTAAACAACTCAGGTAAACAACTCAGGTAAACAACTCAGGTAAACAATTCGGGTAAACCCAAGCCGGAGATAAAGTGATGATACGACAAGCTACGCCCGATGATACCGATGCCATTCTGGATATCTGGCTGTTGGCGTCGTTGCAGGCTCATGATTTTATACCGGCGGCTTTCTGGTGGCAGCAGCAGGAAAAGATGCGTGCCCGTTATTTGCCCCGGGCACAGATATGGGTGTGCGAAAGGCACGGCGAGGTGCAGGGTTTTGTGGCGCTGGTGGACGAGTATCTGGCGGCGCTTTTTGTACGACCCGACTGTCAGCAAAACGGCATTGGCAGGGCGTTGCTGGACATGGCCAAGCACCAGCGGCGGCGGTTACTGCTCAAGGTATTCTGTGAAAACGACATTGCCGTGAATTTTTATCGTCAACAGGGGTTTGCCATCACCGCAGAAAGTACGGATCCCACCACGGGCGAGCCGGAGCTGCACATGAACTACCGCGCCGGCGTAGTCCAACATGACTGTTGCCCTTCTGGTTGACATGGTGGTGTCATAAATTCATAAAACTGTCACACTTGCTGCCAATAATGGTCGTATGCGTAGCCATATCCGTAAGGACAGTTGAACCATGACACGGAAAATACTGGTAGTTGAAGACGAAGCCGCTATCCGCGAGATGCTGTGCTTTGTGCTGGAACAGAAGGGGTTTACCACCGAGTCGGCGGAAGATTACGATCAGGCGCTGGCCATGCTCCAGGAGCCCTATCCCGAGCTGATTCTGCTGGACTGGATGCTGCCCGGCGGCAGCGGTATCCAGCTGATCAAGCACCTCAAACAGGATGAACTGACCCGGCAGATCCCGGTGATCATGCTGACCGCCCGTGCGGAAGAAGAAGACAAGATCAAGGGGCTGGATGTCGGCGCCGACGATTACATCACCAAGCCGTTCTCTCCCAAGGAGCTGACCTCCCGTTTGAAAGCGGTATTACGTCGGGTAGCGCCGACGGCGGTCGATGACGTGATTGAAGTGCAGGGCCTCAAGCTGGATCCGGTGAGCCACCGCGTCAGTGCCAATCATTTACAACTCGACATGGGGCCCACCGAATTCAAGCTGCTGCATTTTTTCATGACCCATCCGGAGCGGGTATACAGCCGCGAGCAGTTGCTCAATAATGTGTGGGGTACCAATGTATACGTGGAAGACAGAACCGTGGATGTGCATATTCGGCGGCTGCGCAAGGCGGTGTCGGAGTCGGGCCACGACAAGTTGATCCAGACGGTACGTGGTGCCGGGTATCGCTTCTCCACACGCCTATGAGGCCTGTATGCAGTTACACGAATCCAGTCATGGCCTATGGTGGCGGTTAGTCGGCTACTATCTGGCGTTTTTTCTGCTTGGCCTGTTATTACACCGCGTCACGCTGGGGCTGCTGGTGGCCACGGTATTGCATCTGTTATGGCATTACCGTTTTCAACACAAGCTGGCCGTCTGGTTGTGGCGCGACCGCAGCCTGACGCCGCCTCAGGGTCAGGGCAGCTGGGAAGCCATTTTCAACGGTATTTACCGCTTGCAGCAACGCCAGCGGGCTCGTCGCCGTGAGCTGGCCAATCTGATCCGTCGTTTTCGGGAAGGCGCCGAGGCGTTGCCCGATGCGGCGGTGGTGATCCGTCGCGACGGCAGCATCATCTGGTGCAACAAGCTGGCACAGCAGCTACTGGGATTTCGCTGGCCGGAAGACGCGGGTCAGCATATCGGCAACCTGATCCGCGCGCCCCTGTTTATCGCCTACATGGAGCGGGGAGCCTTTCACGAGCCGCTGGAGCTGCCATCGCCCATCAACGAAGAAAAATTGATTGAATGCCGTATCATGCCCTACACCGAAGATCAGGCGCTGCTGGTGGTGCGTGATGTTACCCGGCTGCGAAGCCTGGAGCAGATGCGCAAGTCGTTCGTGGCCAACGTGTCTCACGAGTTGCGCACCCCGCTGACGGTGCTCAAGGGCTATCTCGAAATGCTGGAAGATCGCCCCTCGGAGGCGATGTGGCATAAAACCCAGAGTGTGATGCTGGAGCAGACCCAGCGCATGGATGCCCTGGTGAACCAGCTGATGACCCTGACCCGAATTGAAGCGTCGGCTACCATCGATACCAGCAAGATTGTCGATATTCCGACCATGCTGACCATGCTGGAACAGGAGTCGCTGGCCCTGAGTGGCGACCGGCATCATGAATTCAGCTTCCGGGTGGATACCGGCCTCAAGGTGCGGGGCGATCAGGAACAACTGCGCAGCGCCCTTTCCAATCTGGTCTACAACGCCATTCGCCACTCGCCGCCCGGCACCCGCATCACGGTGGAGTGGGGCCGGGTAGGCCCGAATGCCCGCTTTGCGGTAACGGATAACGGTGACGGCATCGCGCCCGAACATATTGCCCGCCTGACCGAGCGTTTCTATCGGGTCGACAAGGCACGCAGTCGCCAGACCGGGGGCTCAGGGCTGGGACTGGCCATCGTCAAGCATGCGCTGGGTCATCATGACGCTCATCTCGATATCAGCAGCAAGGTGGGGGAGGGCAGTTGTTTCAGTTTTATGCTACCCGAACGGTTGCTGGTGCTGGATAATCCCAACCGGGCCATTGCCTGATGCCGAAAACCGCGGCCGCGGTTTTCTGGTCTGCTTGTCATAAATGTGTCACTTCGAGTTCATATAGTTGTCATCACCGGCGGCAATACTGACCGCGTCTTGAAAGACCGAACTCAGATTGGAGATTAAGGATGAAACTGAACAAACTGGTAACAGCACTTGGTTTGACTGCAGCACTGGCTTCCACCACTGCGCTGGCCGCCGTAGACAGCTCCCTTGTGGATTACGAGAAAGTGAGCGGTATTTCCGGCAACCTGTCTTCTGTGGGTTCCGACACCCTGGCCAACATGGCGACCCTGTGGGCCGAAGAGTTCAAGCGCAACTATCCCAACGTCAACGTGCAAATTCAGGCTGCCGGTTCTTCTACCGCACCTGCTGCCCTGACCGAAGGCACCGCCCAGTTCGGCCCCATGAGCCGTTCGATGAAGAGCAACGAAATCGAAGCCTTTGAAAAGCGCTACGGTTACAAGCCGACGCCGGTTCGCGTTGCCATCGATGCCCTGGCGGTCTTCGTACATAAAGACAATCCCATCGAAGGTCTGAGCATCGATCAGGTGGATGCCATCTTCTCCAGCACCCTGAGCTGTGGCAACAACGAGCAAATCACCAAATGGGGCCAGACCGGCCTGACCGGTGACTGGGGCAGCCGCGATGTGCAGCTGTATGGCCGCAACTCGGTATCCGGCACCTACGGTTACTTCAAGGATGAAGCGCTGTGCAAGGGTGATTTCAAGAACAACGTCAACGAGCAGCCCGGCTCTGCCTCCGTGGTGCAGTCGGTGTCTTCTTCGCTGAACGCCATCGGTTATTCCGGTCTGGGTTACAGCACCTCCAGCGTGCGTGCGGTTCCTCTGGCTGAAGCGGGCTCTACCGACTACGTTGCCGCCAATGCCGAGAATGCCATCACCGGTAACTACCCGCTGTCACGTTTCCTCTACGTATACGTGAACAAGCACCCCAACAAGCCGCTGGGTCCGATGGAAGCCGAGTTCGTCAAGCTGATGCTGTCCAAGCAGGGTCAGGAAATCGTCGATAAAGACGGTTATGTACCGGTACCTGCCGCCGTGATTGCCGCCGACCTGAAAAAACTGGGTCTGAACTAATCCAGCCCATGCACTGACCGTCGTAGTGAAGATTCCCCGGGGCCTCCCGGGGTTTTTTTGCGTTCTATTTATATGATTTTTCATATATTCTTTTTGACGTTCTGAGTTGGCTGTTGGCGTTATCATCAGGCGATATCAAGATTTTGGGAGGGCAAAGGGATCTGCTCAGCCGACCATCTGACTGCCATGGATGGCGGGAATGCCGGGACGGCAGGAGCATTTCCCGGCCGCGCTACGGATGGCGCGGCTGAGTCTCCATGGATGGATTCACGACGAGTCGGCGGAGCGGGCCCTTTGGCCGATATGCGAATGTCTGGCTAAAACATTAAACAAGGAATAGCAGCAATGAGTATTAGAGTCGGTATCAACGGGTTCGGTCGCATGGGGCGCCTGGCGCTGCGGGCGGCCTGGGAGTGGGACGAGCTGGAATTTGTACAGATCAACGATCCGGCCGGTGATGCGGCGACTCTGGCGCATTTGCTGACCTTTGATTCGGTACACGGTCGCTGGGCCCATGAGGCGGTGGCCGACGGTGACGAGATGCTGATCGGCGAGCGGCGCATTCGCTGCAGTCAAAACAGCACCATCACCGAGACCGACTGGTCCGGCTGTGATCTGGTGATTGAAGCCTCCGGCAAGATGAAAACCACGGCGCTGCTGCAGGCGTATCTGGAGCAGGGGGTGAAGCGGGTGGTGGTGACGGCGCCGGTCAAGGAAGACGGCGTACTCAACGTGGTGATGGGGGTGAACGATCACCTTTATAATCCGGCCGAGCATGCCATCGTGACCGCCGCCTCCTGCACTACCAATTGTCTGGCGCCGGTGGTCAAGGTGATCCACCAGCAGCTTGGCATCAGGCACGGCTCCATGACCACCATTCACGATATTACCAATACCCAGACCATACTGGACGCGCCCCATAAAGATCTGCGCCGGGCCCGGGCCTGTGGCCAGAGTCTGATCCCCACCACCACCGGCTCCGCCACCGCCATTACCCATATCTTTCCCGAGCTCAAGGGTAAGCTGAACGGGCATGCGGTACGGGTGCCGCTGGCCAATGCCTCGCTGACCGACTGTGTGTTCGAGCTGGAAAGGGCGACCACCGAGGGGGAGGTAAATGCGCTGCTCAAGTCCGCCGCCGACGGCGAGCTCAAGGGCATTCTCGGTTTTGAAGAGCGTCCGCTGGTGTCGGTGGATTACAGAACCGATCCGCGATCCAGCATCATCGATGCCCTGTCGACCATGGTGGTCAACGGCACTCAGCTCAAGCTCTATGCCTGGTATGACAATGAATGGGGTTATGCCAATCGTACCGCCGAGCTGGCGCTCAAGGTGGGCCGACTGGATCTGGCCGGTTAATGCAGTCCCGATTGTCACCCGAGCTGCGCCAGTATGGGCTTATCACCGGCAACTACTGGGCTTTTACCCTGACCGACGGCGCGCTGCGCATGCTGGTGGTGCTGTATTTTCACCAGCTTGGTTATGCGCCGCTGCAGATTGCCCTGCTGTTTCTGTTTTATGAACTGTTCGGAGTCATTACCAATCTGGTCGGTGGCTGGCTGGGCGCCCGTCTGGGGCTGAACCGCACCATGAACATCGGGCTGGGGTTGCAGATACTGGCGCTGGCCTTGCTGCTGGTGCCGGTGAGCTGGCTGACGGTGCCCTGGGTGATGGCGGCCCAGGCGCTGTCGGGCATCGCCAAGGATCTGAACAAGATGAGCGCCAAGAGCGCCATCCGGTTGCTGGTGCCCAGGCAGGGGCCGGCAGCGGAGACCGAGGGCCGGCTCTATCAGTGGGTTGCCCTGCTTACCGGCTCCAAGAACGCCTTGAAAGGGGCGGGCTTCTTTCTGGGCGGCCTCTTGCTGGCCTGGCTCGGCTTCGCGGGGGCCGTGGCGGCCATGGCCGCCATGCTGGCACTGGTATGGATATTCAGTATCATCATGCTGAAACCCGATCTGGGCCGGGTCCGCCACAAGCCGAAGTTCACCGACATTTTCTCCAAGAGCCGGGCCATCAACGTGTTGTCGGCGGCGCGGTTGTGTCTGTTCGGGGCCCGTGATGTCTGGTTTGTGGTGGCGTTGCCGGTGTTTCTGGCCAGTGAATTCGGCTGGGATCATTGGCGGGTAGGCGGCTTTCTGGCGTTGTGGGTGGTCGGCTATGGCCTGGTGCAGTCGCTGGCACCGTATGTCACCGGCAAGCGGGCGGGGCGGGTGCCTGATGGCCGTACCGTGTTCGGCTGGGCGCTGGCGCTGACCCTGGTGCCCGCCATGATTGCCCTGGGCGTAGGGGGCGAGTCATACCCCCATGAAACCCTGATAGGAGGCCTGCTGCTGTTCGGCGCGATTTTTGCCATCAATTCCTCGCTGCACAGTTACCTGATCGTCAGCTATGCCAGTGACGATGGCGTATCGCTGGATGTCGGTTTTTATTACATGGCCAATGCCATGGGGCGTCTGCTGGGTACCCTGCTGTCCGGCTGGGTTTATCAGCAGTCGGGGCTGGTGGCCTGCTTATGGTTTTCTGCCGGTTTGCTGCTGCTGGCGGCGATGTTGTCGCTGAAATTGCCGAGGTGGCGAAAATCGCTCGCTGAACGCGAGTAAATTAGTCTATATGGGCAATAAATATGGTAAAGCGGCAGTGATGCCGCTTTTTTATTTCGAGTAACTGTGGCTAGATAGAGGACGAATAGGAATCTATACGGGTATCGGCAGGAGTCAGCATGGAAATCAGGAAGATCCGCAGCGGTGAAACAGGCAATATCTGGCGTTTGTTCCATGACACCGTACACCGCATCAACCAGGCCGACTACAGTGCGGGTGAGTTGGCGGTATGGGCGCCTGATGAATATGACGAGCCACGCTGGGTCAGCCGTTTTATTCGTACCCGCCCGCTGGTGGCGATGGACGGCAAGTTTCTGCTGGGCTTTGCCGAGCTGGGAGACGATGGCCGAATCGGACTGTTTTATGTACATCATGCCCACCAGGGCGAGGGAGTTGGCCGGGCGCTGATGCAGCGACTGAAAGCCGAGGCGGCTTCGCGTGGCCTGAGCCGACTTTATTGCGAAGCCAGCATTACCGCGCAGCCGTTTTTCGAGCGCATGGGGTTTGTCTGTCTGGAGCAGCGTGAGCTTGAGCGCAGAGGCGAGCAGGTACAAGTGATTGTGATGGAGTACAAGGCATGAGACGGAGCCATGTACCGAGTGACAGGGTACCGAATGACAGGCAATAAAAAACCCACCTTGCGGTGGGTTTTTTATTTGATTTGGTCGGCGTGAGAGGATTCGAACCTCCGACCCCTAACACCCCATGCTAGTGCGCTACCAAGCTGCGCTACACGCCGAATCGGTGGCCACTATATAGCGCCGGATGGGGTGCTGCAAGCCTCTTTTCTTCATTCGGGCGCGTTTGCCGAGTTCTTGTGCAGTCGAGTGCTTTTCTCAATCTTTTCGGCGCCCAGAGGGTCCTCTTCCTCGGGTGTTAATGACAACCCCTGCTTGCAGCCGGTTCGGCTTTTGCCATAATACGCGGCCAACGGAGGCGGTAATGAACGAACAAGACGAATACTGGATGCGCCGGGCCATGATGCTGGCGGCAAAGGCCGAGGCGGAAGGCGAAGTGCCGGTCGGGGCCCTGGTGGTGTATAACGGCGAATGCATCGGCGAGGGCTGGAACAGGTCCATCGGCAGCCACGATGCCACCGCGCACGCCGAAATCATGGCGCTGCGCCAGGCAGGTCTTGCCATCGGCAATTACCGGCTGCTGGACTGCACCCTCTATGTCACCCTGGAGCCGTGCATGATGTGTGCCGGGGCCATGGTGCACAGCCGCATTCAACGGCTGGTATACGGTGCCGCCGATGCCAAGACCGGGGCGGTCGACTCGGTGCTGCAGCTGCTGGCCACCCCCGGGCTGAATCATCTGGTGGCCTGGCAGTCGGGCCTGTTGGCCGAAGACTGTGCCACCCAGCTCAGCGCCTTTTTCAAGCGCCGCCGGGCCGAGAAAAAAGCCGCCCGCAAACAGGCGGCGGAATAGCCGCCATTACACCTTCATCAACTCCAGTTTCCAGTCGATCTTGGTCTGATAATCCCGCTCTCGCCGCAGTGTGGCCAGTAGCAGCGGATTATGCTCACACCAGTCGGCAGGCAGCCGCAGCCGTAATGCATCCTGCTCGCCCAACTCCAGCACCAGCGGGGGCAGGGCGTGGTTCTGACGGCGGCGGTGCAGTGCCACCGCCAGCCGCAGCAGGCGTACCAGGCGCCACAGCTGCGTTTCCGGCAGCGTGCCGAGCGGCTCCAGTTCCGACAACTTGAGCGCCTTGCGATGAAAGCGCACCAAGGCGGCCAGTATCTTTTGCTGTTCCAGGGTAAAACCGGGTAACTCGCTGTGGCGCAATATATAGGCGGAGTGACGATGAATACCGGTAAAGTTGATATGCAGCCCCACCTCATGCAGCCGGGCCGCCCCGGCCAGCAAGTCGGCGGACTCGTTATCCAGCTGCCAGCTGTCGCGCATTTGCTCAAATAATTCGAGGACGGTGGCGTTAACCCGCTCGGCCTGCCGGGTATCGACCGCATACTGACTGGCTAGCGCCTGCAGGGTACGGATTTGCACCGAGTGATGGTCGAGTCGGCCAAAGGCGCTATACAGCAGCCCTTCGCGCAGGGCGCCGTCGGAAAAGTCCATTCTTGCCAGATTCAGGCTTTGAAACAGGCCGAGCAGGATGGACAGACCGGCGGCGAGCAGCGGCTTGCGATCCTCGCCCAGCCCGCTGATGTTGACCCGGTCGATGTGACCGGCATTAATCATTCGGGCCCGAATATGCAGCAGGCCCGGCAAGTCGATGCACGACTCACCGGTGACGGCACTGCACATTTCCAGCAGCGTCTTGATGGTGCCGGAACACCCCAACACTCGCTCCCAGCCCAGGGCAAGATAAGCGCCCAGCTTGGGTGCCAGCAGGTACTGCGCCGCATCGGCCGCCTGCTGAAACTGCCGTTCGCTCAGCTTGCCATCGGCAAAATACCGTTGCGTGAAACTTACACAGCCCATGCCGTGGCTGGAGACCAGCCTGCAATCGAGCCCCTGACCGATGACCAGCTCGGTACTGCCACCGCCGATGTCGACAACCAGCACTCGGCCCTCAATCTGCTGGGTGTGGGCCACGCCCTGATAGATAAGGCGGGCTTCTTCATTGCCGCTGATGATGTCGATGGGAAAGCCCAGTATTCGGCGGGCCTGATGCAGAAAGTCGTCGGCGTTGGCGGCTTCGCGCAGGGTAAAGGTGGCCGCGACTCTTACTCGACTGGCAGGAAAGCCGCGCAGCCGTTCTGCAAACAGGGCCAGGCAGGCGAGGCCGCGCGCCATGGCCTCCTGACCGAGTTGTTGCTGTTCATTCAGTCCGTCGGCCAGCCGAACCCGTTCTTTTATGCGATCGACGATACGCAGGGTATTACCCTGATAGCGGGCGATGACCATGTGAAAGCTGTTGGAGCCGAGATCTATGGTGGCTACGTCGTGTTCGTCCATGAAAAAATTATCCCTCCAGGGCTTTCAGATAGTCATAGATAGCGGTCTGGGAGCGGATTTTACGCCGGTTACCTCTGTCCACGTAATGATTGTTTTGTGCCTGATCCAGCACCCGGGCCTTGGTGGTGTCGTTCAGCTGGATCTGCAGAATATCGATGATGCGGTCTTTCAGGATCGGATCCAGAATGGGCGTGGCCACCTCGATGCGAAAGTCGATGTTGCGGGTCATCCAGTCGGCGGAAGAAATATAGACTTTGGGCTGACCATTGTTGTGAAACACCAGCACCCGCGGGTGTTCCAGATGACGGTCGACGATGCTGATGGCGCGGATATTATCGCTGACGCCGGGCACGCCGGGCATCAGCGAGCACATGCCCCGCACTATGATGTCGATTTTGACCCCGGCCCGGCTGGCGCCGTAGAGGCGGTTGATCAGTCCCTTGTCCACCAGGTTGTTGATTTTGAGGGTCAGGGCCGCCGGCAGCCCCTGCTTGGCGTTGGCGATTTCGTTGTCGATCATGCTGTACAGGTTGCGCCGGGCATTGAGCGGCGACACCAGCAGATGATTGAACTTGACCCGGCGATAGGGCTGGCGGATAAAATCGAACACCGCCGCCACCTCGCTGGTGATCTCGGGGTTGGCGGTCAACAGCGAGAAATCCGTGTAGATTTTGGCTGTTTTCTCGTTGAAGTTGCCGGTGCCCACGTGGGCATATTGCACCAGCTGTTCATTCTCCCGGCGGGTGACCAGACACAGCTTGGAATGCACCTTGAGGCTGGGCACGCCAAACTCCACATCGATACCGGCGTCGGTCATGGTTTTGGCCCACTCGATGTTGGCGGCCTCGTCGAAACGGGCGCGCAACTCGATGACTACCGTCACCTTCTTGCCGTTGCTGGCCGCATCCATCAGTGAATAGATGATGCGCGACAGGCTGGCGACCCGGTAAACGTTCATCTTGATGCTGACCACCGCCGGATCGAACGACGCCTGGCGCACGAATTCGGTGACGTGGCTGAAGCTGTGATAGGGGAAATACAGCAGAATATCGCGCCGGCGGATGGCATCGAAGGAAGAGGGGCTGTCACGGAACTCCCGGCATTTCAGCGCCGGCAGCGGCTTGTTGACCAGATGACGGCGCCCTATGTTGGGAAAGCCGATAAAATCCTTGAAGTTGTGATAACGCCCGCCGGACATCACCGCATCGTGTCCCTGGATCCGGAGTTTTCGCACCAGGGTCTGCACCATTTCCGCCGGCATGTCCCGGTCGTGCACGAAGCGCACCGGCAGCGCCGTCAGCCGTTGCTTGAGGCCGTCGCTCATCTTTTCGAGCAGGCTCTGGTCGAGCTGATCGGACAGGTCGTATTCCGCATCCCGGGTCATCTTGAAGGAGTAGGCGTGAATGTCGTCATACTCGAAGAAACCGGCGAACAGCTCGTTGAGGCAAAGCCGGATCACGTTGTCCGTGATGATGATGCTTTTCTTGCGTCGGCTCTTGCCCGGGGGGAGCACCACGAAGCGGGGCAGTACATCGGTGGGAATTTCCACCAGCGCGTAATGACGCTCTTCGTTTTTTATCATGCCGACGCACAGGTAGGTATATTCATCCTTGAGGAAGCGGACCGGATCGATGTCGGCGCGCAGAATGATGGGCGACAGATAGGCGCGAATTTCATTGTCGAAATAGCGTTTGGCCCAGGCTTCCTGCTCGGGCTCGAGCTGAGACTCGTTGAGCAGAAAGATATTCTGCCGGGCCAGGGTGACGATCAGCTCCTTGTAGACTTCGTCGAAGGTGTCTCCCAGGGTGATGACCTTCTGCTGAATGTCGCGCAGCAGGGTGGCGGCGCCATTGGTCTTGCCCTGATCGGCGTCGATCATGATCTGACGCTTGATATCGGAAACCCGTACCCGAAAAAATTCGTCCTGGTTATTGGAGAAAATGCCCAGAAAGCGTACTCGCTCTATCAGCGGTACGCTCTTGTCCATGGCCTCCTGCAATACTCGCTCGTTGAACGACAGCCAGCTCAGTTCTTTTTGCAGATACCACTTGTCCGTACTCATTATTATTCCTGTCAGGCGGGTCAGTTCATGTTTTCCGCTCCTTTATGACAGATTCATATGACATTTTTATTACGACTCAAATGAGATCTATATCTACCACCAGATCGTCGCTGAGGGCCTCCAGCCGGGACTGTAAATCGCTCAGGGTCTGGCCGTGGGGCAGGGTGAGGGTACTGTTGGCCTCAAACAGCATGATGCCGGTAATGGGCGCCGGATGGCTGTCGGTCTTGAGGGTTTTCACGCTGATATTGAGCTGGTTCAGTATGTCGGTGACTTCATCGATGATGCCCAGCCGATCGTTGGCGGTGACCGTCAGCTTGAGCGTCTGCCCCTGCAGCGGCTGATGACTGCCTTCTACCAGCTGTACCTGAAAGTTGGGCAACTTGCCCAAAGCGTGACTCAGTGACTCTCTGTGCTCTTCCGGCACCCGTATTTCCACTATGCCGGCAAAGTAACCGGCCAGTTCGCTCATGGCGCTGGCCTGCCAGCTGCCGTGGTGTTGCTTGATAAGCGTGGCCAGTTGTTTGACCAGACCGGTTTTGTCGGGCCCTATCAGGGTGGCGACCAGAGTTTTCATGGGCTCTCTCCTTGTAAACATATACGGGTAAAAGGCATGACTGCCTGTTCAAGATAGATGGTTTCGATATTTTTTACCGCCATCCAGCTCACGCTTCATGGATGTAACAATACTGTCATTTATCTGCCATATACTGAGCGCAACTGGACATTTATCGAGGTGACTGATGTCAACCGAAACCCAAACTCTGGCGCTGTCGGGCAGCCGCAGACGCTGGTTTAAAGACCGGCTGGCGCACATAGGCGTGACCACCGGTGGCATACTGGTGCTGGTGGCGCTGCTGCTGATCTTCTTCTACCTGCTGTATGTGGTGAAGCCGATTTTTGATGATGCCCGGGTCGAACCGGGCCAGGAATTCAGTCTGGTCGAGTCTGCCTCCTCCATGGGCAACACGGTACTGCTGGGCGTTGAAGAGCAGAATGAGCTGGTATATCGCTTCAACGACAGGGGCGAGGTGAATTTTTACTCGCTACCCGAAAAAGGCAAGCGGATTTACAGCGTTCAGGTAGAAGGTGACGTGACCAGTGTCGCCCGTAACATCGGCGACAAAATGGTGGCCTATGGGTTTAACGACGGCCGGTTCATGGTGCTGTCGCCCAAATTCAACGTCAGTTACCCGGACAATGTGCGTACCATCAAGCCCGAAGTGGTGTTCCCCTTCGGCGAACAGCCGCTGGTGCTGGATGAGCAACAACGCTCCCTGAGTCAGCTCAGCATAGCGCGCAACGGCGACGATCTTGCGGCTGCCGCGCTCACCGCCGACGGTACCGGCGTGCTGACCCGCTTTGCCGGCAAGGAAAACTTCATCACCGGCGAAGTTGAACTCACGCCGACCCAGGTGACGATTCCGGGCTTGCCCGAGCAGGTGGATCAGCTGTTGCTGACCCCGAACCTGCGCTTTTTGTTCGTGCGCAGCGCCAACGAGGTTTATATCTATGACGTACGCAACATCAACAAGCTGCGTCTGCGCAATGTACTGACCATGAACGCCGTTGGCGGCAACATCAGCAGTCTGAGCCTGCTGTCCGGTGGCAATTCGCTGCTGGTAGCCAACGACAACGGCAAGGTGTCCCAGTGGTTCGAGGTCACCCGTGACGGCAAGCGCGAGTTCACCTTTATTCGGGAGTTCGAGGCCAATGGAACCATCGAGCAGATAACGTCCGAAGTGAACCGCAAGGGGTTCATTACCGCCTCGAGCAACGGTAGCCTGGATATTTTCCATACTACCGGCGGCACGCGTCTGTTCTCCGAAAAACTGGCCGGAGACCAGGTGTCGGCGTTGGCGATATCGCCCCGCAATTCCATGCTGCTGTTGCTGGAAGGCAACACCCTGTCCACTTTCCATGTGGAGAATGAGCACCCGGAAGTGACCTGGCGCGCCATGTGGACCAAGGTGTGGTACGAGGGCTATCCCGAGCCGCAGTATGTGTGGCAGTCCACCTCCGGCAGCAGCGATTTTGAGGCCAAACTGAGTCTGGTTCCCATCTCTTTCGGCACCATCAAGGCGGCCTTCTATGCGCTGTTGTTTGCGGTGCCTATCGCCGTTGCCGGTGCCGTTTATACCGCCTATTTCATGTCGTCGGGACTGCGCAAGGTGGTCAAGCCGACGGTGGAAATCATGGAAGCGCTGCCAACGGTGATCCTCGGTTTTCTGGCCGGTCTCTGGCTGGCGCCGCTGATTGAAACGCATCTGCCGGGCATGGTGATACTGCTGGTGATGCTGCCGCTGTCGATATTGCTGATGGCCTTTGTCTGGCATCACCTGCCCAAGCGCATCCGCAATGCGGTGCCCGAGGGCTGGCAATGCATTCTGTTGCTGCCGCTGGTGGTCCTGGTGGGCTGGATGTCCTTTGCCTTCAGCCCCCTGGTGGAAACCGTGTTTTTCGGTGGCAATGCCCGCAGCTTTCTCACCAACGAGCTGGGCATCGGCTTCGATCAACGCAACTCGCTGGTGGTCGGTATCGCCATGGGCTTTGCGGTGATTCCGACCATCTTCTCCATTGCCGAAGACGCGGTGTTCTCGGTGCCCCGCCACCTGACCAATGGCTCGCTGGCGCTGGGTGCCACCACCTGGCAAACCCTGACCCGGGTGGTGATGCTGACCGCCAGCCCCGGTATTTTCTCGGCGGTGATGATGGGCCTGGGCCGGGCCGTGGGCGAAACCATGATAGTGCTGATGGCCACCGGCAATACCCCGGTGATGGATTTCAGCATCTTCAACGGCATGCGTACCCTGGCCGCCAATATCGCGGTGGAAATGCCGGAAGCCGAGGTCAACAGCTCCCATTATCGGGTCTTGTTTCTGGCGGCGTTCGTATTGTTTGTTTTCACCTTCTTGTTCAACACGGTCGCGGAGTTTGTTCGTCAGCGACTGCGTGACAAATACAGCTCAATGTAAGGGCGGGACGACTCATGAGAAAATGGTTTAAATCGGGAGCGCCCTGGATCTGGATGACCGGCGGCGCGGTCAGTATCAGCCTGGTAGCGGTGCTGGGGTTATTGTTGCTGATTGGCTGGCGTGGTCTGACGTTTTTCTGGCCGCATGCCATCTACGAATGGCAGGTCAGCTCGCCGGCGGGGGAGCGTCAGACCGTCATCGGTGAAATTCATGATCGGGAAGTGGTGCCGGTGGCGCAGTTGCGCGGCGCAGGCCTGACACTGGAAGGCGTCACGTCCGAGACCCTGACCCGTTATCTGGTCAAGACCGGTAACCGGGAGTTTGTGCAGCTCGATTTTCGCTGGTTGCTGGAAACCGACATCGTTTCCCGCCAGGAGCCAACCGATGTGGTGGTGCTGGAGCGCTCTACTCACGGTAACTTCTACGGTTATGTCGAACGGGTGCTGGAAGGTGAGCGGCCGGTGGCCGGCGAGGTGCGCGAGCAGCTCAAGCAGCGTATCGAGCGGGTAAGTGAACTGAACAGCCAGATGAAGAGCCTGCAGCGGGGCGAAATCGGCACCATCAACTTCGAGCTGGAAAAGCTGCGTCTCAAGCAACGTCGACTGGAGCTGGACGGCGAGGCGACCGACGAGGCACTGGCCGAGATTCAGGCCGAAGAGCAACGGCTCAGAGCCGATTATCAGGTGCTGGAAAAGCAGCTGTTTGCCCTGCGTGAAGAAGCCCGCCGCGATAATGTGGTGGTGCGGGACATGCGTGGTGAAGAGGTCACGCTGTCATTGGGTCATGTGCTGGATGCCACCTGGCCCAACGACATGGGGCCGGTGGCCAAGGTACTGCACTGGTTCTCGCAAATCGGCAAGTTTGTCAGCGGCGAACCCCGTGAAGCCAATACCGAGGGCGGTGTGTTCCCGGCCATCTTCGGCACCGTGTTCATGGTGATCCTGATGGCCATTATCGTGACCCCGCTGGGGGTGGTGGCGGCCATTTATCTGCACGAGTATGCGGGCAAGAACAACCTGACCAAGATTATCCGCATTGCGGTGATCAACCTGGCGGGGGTGCCGTCCATCGTGTACGGGGTGTTCGGCCTGGGGTTCTTCGTCTACATGGTGGGGGGATCGCTCGATCAGCTGTTTTATCCCGAGTCGCTACCGACACCGACCTTTGGTTCGCCCGGCGTATTGTGGTCGGCGCTGACGCTGGCCATTCTGACCCTGCCGGTGGTGATTGTGTCTACCGAAGAAGGGCTGTCGCGCATTCCGAGCGCGGTACGCCAGGGCTCGCTGGCGCTGGGCGCCACCAAGGCGGAAACCCTGTGGCGCATCGTGATCCCCATGGCCAGCCCGGCCATCATGACCGGTCTTATTCTGGCGATTGCCCGGGCGGCGGGTGAAGTGGCGCCACTGATGCTGGTGGGGGTGGTGAAGCTGGCGCCCAGCCTGCCGGTAGATGGTAACTTCCCCTACCTGCATGTGGAGCGTAAATTCATGCACCTGGGCTTTCATATTTACGATGTGGGTTTTCAGAGCCCCAACGTCGAGGCGGCGCGACCACTGGTTTACGCCACCTCCTTCCTGCTGGTGACGGTGATTGTCGGTCTTAACCTGACCGCCATCGGTATTCGTAATCACCTGCGTGAAAAATTCCGCTCTCTTGATCAGTAAGTTCAGGGCAGCCCATCATTTTGAGGTAATAAGATGATTAATGTAGCAACCACCATGAACGAGGATGCGACCCTCGATCTCGGCAAACTGACCGACGAGCAGACGGCGCTTAAGATCCGTGACCTCAACCTGTTCTACGGCAGCAAGCAGGCGCTGTTCAACGTGGACATGAACATCGCCAAGGGCCAGGTGACCGCCTTTATCGGGCCGTCGGGCTGTGGTAAATCGACGCTGCTGCGCTGTATCAACCGCATGAACGATCTGGTGGACAACTGCCGCATCGACGGCGAAATTCTGCTGCACGATCAGAACATTTACGGCAAGGGCGTGGATGTGGCGGCCCTGCGTCGGCAGGTCGGCATGGTATTCCAGCGGCCCAATCCGTTCCCCAAGTCGATTTACGAGAACGTGGTCTACGGCCTGCGGCTGCAGGGCATCAACGATCGTCGTCGGCTGGACGAGGCGGTAGAGCGTTCATTGCGCGGTGCGGCGCTGTGGGATGAGGTCAAGGATCGTCTGCACGAAAACGCCTTTGGTCTGTCGGGCGGTCAGCAGCAGCGACTGGTGATTGCCCGGGCCATTGCCATCGAGCCGGAAGTGTTGCTGCTGGATGAACCGACCTCGGCGCTGGATCCGATCTCGACGCTGGTGATTGAAGAGCTGATCAGCACCCTCAAGCAACAGTTCACCGTGGTGATCGTGACCCACAACATGCAGCAGGCGGCGCGGGTATCGGATCATACCGCCTTCATGTACATGGGCGAGCTGATAGAATATACCGATACCAATACCCTGTTCACGACGCCGGCCAGGAAAAAGACCGAAGATTATATTACCGGCCGCTACGGTTAAGGAGCACAGCGATGATGGACAACAACAATCTCAAGAAACACATTTCCGGCCAGTTCAATAGCGAGCTGGAAGGTGTTCTGAACCAGGTACTGGTGATGGGCGGTCTGGTGGAGCAACAGCTGACCGACGCCATTACCGCCATCCACAAGCAGGATCTGGACATGGCCCGGCAGATAGTGGCCAACGATCACAAGGTGAACGGCCTCGAGGTGCAGATCGACGAAGACTGCACGCGAATCATCGCCAAACGCCAGCCGGCGGCCTCGGATTTGCGACTGGTACTGGCGATCATCAAGACCATTACCGATCTGGAACGCATCGGCGATGTGGCCAAACGTATCGGCATGATGCTGCTGGATAACGCCAACAAGAAGCAGCCACCGCTGGTGTCGATGGAAAACATGGGGCGACGTACCGTCAAAATGCTGCATGACGCGCTGGATGCCTTTGCCCGCATGGACGTGGAAGCGGCGATAGAAGTACACAAGGAAGACTCCAAGGTCGATCGGGAATATGAGTCGATCATTCGCGAACTGATGACCTTCATGATGGAAGATCCGCGTTCTATCCCGCATGTGCTGAATGTGCTCTGGTGCGCGCGCTCGCTGGAACGGGTAGGGGATCGGGTACAGCATATCTGTGAATACATCATTTATTTCGTCAAGGGCAAGGATGTGCGTCACACCAGCGACGAAGACATTCACAGCATGCTGGATTGATAATAAACGATTGTTTCAGCTCGGCCGGGCTTGCTTTCGGTTGCTTGAAAACGCGCATTGGCGCGTTTTTTTGTGCGAGCCATATAGCCAGGATCGTCTTGCCATAATCCTGCTCAGGACAGCGCCTGCGGCAGAGGTGGATGAACTTAACCGGAGCTCTGTGGACATTTATATCATTGAATTATATGTAATATTATAAAACAAATGACTTTTTATGCACAATTTGTAAAGATCATGTGAGTACTCATTGCAATTCCACTTTGCCTCTGCCTCCCTTCACGAGGTAAACTGTCGCTCCCAAGCGATTAGGGTTAGTGATCGGTCTTAAACATAACTACTGACAACTAGAATAGAAGAAGCAACTATGACGGAACGTACTCACCTCGGCACTTTGCAAGTCGCTACCGTTCTTCATGATCTGGTAGTAAATGAAATCATCCCCGGTACTGGCGTTGAGCCGGCCGACTTCTGGGCCGGTATGGAACAGATCGTTAACGATCTGGCTCCGAAGAACCGTGCTCTGCTGGAAAAACGGGATCAGCTGCAACAGCAAATCGACCAATGGCACCAGGCCCATGCCGGCCAGACCTTCGATGCGGCGACCTACAAGCAGTTTCTGACCGACATCGGTTATCTGCTGCCGGCCGTTGACGATTACAAGGTCACCACCACCAACGTGGATGCCGAACTGGCAACCCTGGCAGGTCCTCAGCTGGTAGTACCGGTCAACAATGCCCGTTACTGCCTGAACGCCGCCAACGCACGTTGGGGCAGCCTGTACGACGCCCTGTATGGCAGCGACGCCATTCCCGAAACCGATGGTGCCGAAAAAACCAAGGCATTCAATCCGCGCCGTGCCGAAAAAGTCATCGCCTGGGGCCGCAACCTGCTGGATCAGGCCGCACCACTGGCCAATGGCAGCCACGCCGATGCCACTGGCTATCGGGTCGTTGATGGTCAGCTGCAGGTCACCCTGGTAAACGGTGAGACAACCACTCTGGCCGACGCCGACAAGTTTGCCGGTTACAATGGCGACTCCGCCACTCCGGCCGCCGTACTGGTGCGTAACAACGGCCTGCACATCGAACTGCAGTTCGATGCCAGCAACCCGGTTGCCCAGCTGGACAAGGCCGGTATCAAGGATCTGATCGTTGAAGCCGCGCTGTCCACCATCATGGACTGTGAAGACTCCGTTGCCGCCGTTGACGCCGAAGACAAGGTCGGTGTGTATCGCAACTGGCTGGGCCTGATGAAAGGTACCCTGACCCAGACGGTACAGAAAGGCGACAGGGAAATCGTTCGCAGCTTGAACCCGGATCGCGAATACCTGAGCCCCCAGGGTGAAAAATTCAGCCTGCACGGCCGCAGCCTGTTGTTCGTGCGTAACGTGGGTCACCTGATGACCAACGAAGCGGTGCTGGACAAAGACGGTAACGAAGTGCCGGAAGGCATTATCGACGGCCTGGTAACCTGTCTGATCGCTATTCACGATCTGAAAGGCAGCGGCACCGTTAAAAACTCCCGTACCGGCAGCGTTTATATCGTTAAGCCCAAGATGCACGGTCCGGAAGAAGTGGCCTTTGCGGTGGAGCTGTTCGAGCGCGTCGAGCAGGTACTGGGTCTGGCCAGGAATACCCTGAAAGTGGGTATCATGGACGAAGAGCGCCGTACCAGTGCCAACCTGAAAGCCTGTATCTATGAGGCTCGCGAACGTGTTGTGTTCATCAACACCGGTTTCCTGGACCGTACCGGTGATGAAATTCACACCAGCATGGAAGCGGGCCCGGTGGTACGCAAGGGCAACATGCGCAAGCAAGCCTGGATCAGCGCCTACGAAAACAACAACGTAGACATCGGTCTGGCTGCCGGCCTGCAGGGCAAGGCACAAATCGGCAAGGGCATGTGGGCCATTCCCGACAACATGGCCACCATGCTGGAGACGAAAATCGTACACCCGCTGGCCGGTGCCAACACCGCCTGGGTGCCGTCCCCGACTGCTGCCGTACTGCATGCTACCCATTATCATCAGGTGAACGTGAAGGCGCGTCAGGATGAGCTGAAGTCCCGCAAGCCCGCCAGTCTGGATGACCTGCTGACCATTCCTCTGCTGACCCGGGCCGATAAAGACGCCCTGACTGCAGAAGAGATCCAGAACGAGCTGGATAACAACGCTCAGGGTATCCTCGGCTATGTTGTGCGCTGGATTGATCAGGGTGTGGGTTGTTCCAAGGTGCCGGACATCAACGATGTTGGCCTGATGGAAGACCGCGCTACGCTGCGTATTTCCGCTCAGCACATCGCCAACTGGCTGCGTCACGGCATTCTGAGCAAGGAGCAGGTGATGGAGTCCATGCAGCGCATGGCCGGCATCGTCGACCAGCAGAACGCCGCCGACCCGCTGTATAGCAACATGGCGCCGGGCTTCGATGGCATCGCCTTCAAAGCCGCCTGTGCCCTGGTATTCGAGGGCGCGACTCAGCCCAGCGGTTATACCGAACCCCTGCTGCACGCGTATCGTCGCAAGCTGAAAGCCCAGGACTGATACTTTCCCTGCTGCTGACAAGCTGCTGCTAAAAATCCCCGGCCAGTCCGGGGATTTTTTTGCCTGTTCGCCGCTCAAAAAACTCATGAGCCCATGTTTTATAATCGTGATCGAAGCCGGATAAAAAAGAGTATCTTTGCTGTTAACCATGGGGGTTTCCTGTCAATCTGACGGCAACCTCATCCAGTTATTTTCACAGCGGTCGTTCATGATCAAACGTCTGGTTATCTCGCTTTCTGCCCTGATTTTCAGTGTGTTCCTGTTGATGGGGGGGAACACCTTCGTCATGACCCTGCTCGGGGTAAACCTGGGGCTCCGGGGGGTTGAGCCGACGCTGATCGGCAGCATCATGGTGTGTTATTCGGTGGGTTTTGTACTCGGCTCCCTGTATGGCCCCCGGGTGATCAAGCGGGTGGGTCATATTCGAGCCTTTGCCGTGTTCAGTGCCTTTCTGGCCAGCTCCACCCTGATTTTTCCATTGACCGACAGCATCTGGGTGTGGGCGCTGTTGCGTGCCTTTGCGGGTATCGCGGTCGCCGGTAGCTTTGTGGTGATTGAAAGCTGGTTCAGTGCCGTAGCCACCAATGAATACCGGGCGACGCTGTTTTTTACCTATCAGATTTGTACCTATCTGGCGGCAACCGCTGGCCAGTTGCTGATTGGCCTGACCGATCCGGCGGCCTTTGTGCCCTTTACCCTCGGGGCCATCGTGCTGACCGCCGCATTGGTGCCGCTGTCGCTGAGCCGGGTAGAAGCGCCAACCATAGAGCACAATGAGCGCATCAGCGTGAAAGCCATTATCAAGGATGCGCCGGTAGGACTACTGGCGGCCTTGTGCAGCGGCGTCCTGATCAGCAGCTTCTATTCGATGGCGCCTGTTTATGCCATTGAGGTTGGATTGCCGGTGAACCAGTTGTCTTATTTCATGGCGGCTTCGGTCTTTACCTTTATTCTGTTCGCCTGGCCACTGGGCCGGTTATGTGATCGGCTGGATCGCAGCAAAATCATGGTCTGGCTCAATACCATGGTGGTTGGCAGTGCGCTGGGCGTGGTGTTTATGGGTCACATGAACCTCTGGTTACTGATCGGCTTTTCTTCACTCTATATGGGCATGGTGGCGGCTATCTATCCGGTGGCGGTGGCGATCACCAACGACCGCATCGAGGCCCATCATATCGTGGCGGCCAGCACCACCCTGTTGCTGAGTTACGGTCTGGGCAGCACCCTTGGGCCGCTGTTCAGCTCCAGCATGATGACCTGGCTCGGCGCGCAGGGGCTGTATTACGGTTGTGCGGGGGTGGCGCTGCTGCTGGGAACCTATACCTGGATCTGGCAGTGGCGCAGTACTTCGGTGCCGGTGCAGGAGCAGGCCCACTATATTCAGACCCCGGCGGAAACGGCCGGTATCATTGTCGAGCTGGATCCTCGAAACGAAGAATTTGTGGATGTGCCGATGGAAGAGGTGTTCCCGTATCTGGAAGCCGAGGAAATTGCCGAAGCGCAGGCCAGCCAGATGGAGCTGGACTTGTCCGAGCCTGAGCCCGAACCCCGGCTCGAGAGTGAGCTAGAAGAGCCATTGCTGGTGCCGCACTGAGTTGCGACAGCACCACACCTGTTATGCAGCACTGCTTATTCCGTCATAAAACCGTCAACCGGGGATGCTAGCGTGTAACGACCAACTTGAACTTTGTTGCACCAGCGAGGACAAGATCATGGATTATAGGCCGCAGATAATACCCCACCTGTCGTTACCGCCTTGCCTGTCGGCGGCGGATGACTGTTACCCGGCGCAGTTGCTGTGCTGGTTGCAGCACCAGGCCGACAACTCCCTTCAGGCCAACCGGCGAGAAATCGAGCTGGAAGGCGTTTGATCCCCCCGTTTTGATGACTTCCCCGGCGGCCCAGGCGCCGGGGTTTTCCTTTTTAGGGCGCCATCACTTACCCAGCCATTCCCCTTGGTTTCAATCCCCGTTAGACTTGTGCCTGACTTGAGTACCGGAAGGGAAATGCCCGGTGCTGCCATTATGCCCAGCAGGAACAAGTGTAAATGATTCGACTCGCCATCAACGGCTACGGCCGCATCGGACGCAGTGTATTACGGGCTTTTTACGAACGTGATCTGCACCGGTATATGAAGATCGTCGCCATTAACGAACTGGCCGAGCCAGACGCCATGGCCCACCTTACCCGCTACGACTCCAGCCACGGACGCTTCGGTCGTGAAGTGACGCTGTTGCCGGGTGCCTTTGAAATTGAAGACGATATCATTCGCCTATGCCATGAGCCCGATCCTGCCCGCTTACCCTGGGCCGAGCTGGGCGTCGATCTGGTGCTGGAATGCACCGGCGTTCTGTCCAGCCGGGCCGATGCCCGGTTGCACCTGCAGGCCGGCGCCAAAAAGGTGCTGTTTTCCCACCCGGGTGACAACGACCTGGACGCCACCATCGTTTATGGCGTCAATCATCAGCAACTGACCGGTAACGAGACCATCGTCTCCAACGCCTCCTGTACCACCAACTGCGTGGTGCCGGTGATCGAGACGCTGCACCGGGAGTTCAATATCAAATGCGGCAACATCACCACCATTCACTCGGCGATGAACGACCAACAGGTGATTGATGCCTATCATGCCGATCTGCGCCGCACCCGCGCCGCCAGCCAGTCGATCATTCCGGTAGACACCAAGCTGGCCAAGGGCGTTGAGCGCATACTGCCGCACTTTGCCGGCAAGTTCGAGGCCATTTCGGTGCGAGTACCCACCATCAACGTGACCGCCATGGATCTGAGTGTGATTGTGGAGCATCCGGTCACGGTCGAGGCGGTCAACCGGGTATTGCGCGAAGCCGCCGCCGGGCCACTCAAGGGCATTCTCGGCTACACCGAGGCGCCGCTGGTGTCGGTGGATTTCAATCACGATCCCCATTCGTCCATCATCGATGGCACCCAGACCCGGGTCAGTGACGCCAACCTGATCAAGATGCTGATGTGGTGTGATAACGAATGGGGTTTTGCCAATCGCATGCTGGATACCAGCCTGGCCTGGCTGAAGCCGGCCGACCTGTTTTAACAACACTAATAATGCAATATAGAGGACGCCTTATGTCTGTCATCAAAATGAATGAACTCGACTTGTCCGGCAAGCGGGTGCTGATCCGTGCCGATTTGAACGTGCCGATCAAAAACGGTGTCGTCGGCTCCGATGCCCGTATTCTGGCGTCACTGCCCACCATTGAAACGGCGCTGGCTCAGGGCGCCCAGGTCATGGTGACCTCTCACCTCGGACGCCCCACCGAAGGTGAATACGCCGACGAGTTCTCGCTGCAACCGGTGGTGAATTATCTGCAGAAAGCCTTATCTGTGCCGGTTCGTCTGGCCAGGGATTACCTGGACGGCGTAGCGCTGGCGGCCAATGAACTGGTAGTTTTGGAAAACGTGCGCTTCAACAAAGGTGAGAAAAAAGACGACGAGACCCTTTCTCGCCAGTACGCCGCCCTTTGTGATGTGTTCGTGATGGATGCCTTTGGAACCGCCCACCGGGCCCAGGCCTCCACCCATGGCGTGGCCAAATTTGCCCCCGTGGCTTGCGCCGGCCCCTTGCTGTCTGCCGAGCTGGACGCCCTGGCCAAGGCGCTGGATAATCCCGCCCGGCCGTTGGTGGCGGTAGTGGGTGGCTCCAAGGTTTCTACCAAGCTGACCGTGCTGGAATCCCTGTCCGGTATCGCCGATCAGCTGGTGGTGGGCGGCGGTATCTCCAATACCTTTGTGGCCGCTGCCGGTCACAACGTGGGCAAGTCGCTGTATGAAGCGGATCTGATCCCGGAAGCCAAGCGACTGATGGCCAAGTGTGACATTCCGCTGGCGACCGACGTGCGCACCGCCACCGAATTTTCCGACACCGCAGCGGCGACGCTCAAGAATGTGTCCGAGGTGGCTGACAACGAGCAGATCCTGGACCTGGGTGACGCGTCGGCCGAGCAGCTGGCCGAGATCCTGAAAAATGCCAAGACCATCATCTGGAACGGCCCCGTGGGGGTATTCGAGTTTGAAAACTTCCGCCGTGGCACCGAGATTGTGGCCCAGGCCATTGCCGAGAGCGACGCCTTCTCCATCGCCGGTGGTGGTGACACCCTGGCGGCCATCGACTTGTTCGGTATCAAGGACCAGATTTCCTATATCTCTACCGGTGGCGGCGCCTTCCTGGAGTTTGTAGAAGGCAAGACGCTGCCGGCGGTGGCCATGCTTGAGCAACGCGCGCGTGGCTAATTCAGGTTATTGATTCAAATCGGCCGGCACGGGTTGCCGGCCGAACGCTTTCCAACAGGAGCAAGATAATGTCTCAGAAGATTTTAGATGTGGTACAGCCGGGTGTGGTCAGCGGCGACGATATGCAGAAGATTTTTGCCATCGCCAAAGAACAGGAATTTGCCCTGCCGGCGGTAAACGTGGTGGGCACCGAGTCGGTAAATGCCGTGATGGAAGCCGCCGCCAAGGTCAAGGCCCCGGTGGTGGTGCAGTTTTCCAACGGCGGCGCCGCCTTTTTCGCCGGCAAGGGCCTGAAGCTGGAAGGCCATCAGGCTGCCATTCTGGGTGCCATTTCCGGTGCACGTCATGTGCATGCGCTGGCCGAAGCCTACGGGGTGCCGGTTATTCTGCATACCGATCACGCTGCCAAGAAGCTGCTGCCCTGGATTGATGGTCTGCTGGATGCCGGCGAGAAGCACTTTGCCGAAACCGGCAAGCCGTTGTTCAGCTCGCACATGATTGATCTGTCGGAAGAAAGCCTGGAAGAAAACATCGAGATCTGCGCCCGGTACCTGGCGCGCATGAGCAAAATCGGCATGACCCTGGAAATCGAACTGGGTTGCACCGGCGGTGAGGAAGACGGCGTCGACAACACCGGTATGGACAGCTCGCTGCTCTATACCCAGCCGGAAGACGTGGCCTATGCCTACGAAAAACTGAGTGCCATCAGCGACAAGTTCACCATTGCGGCCTCTTTCGGTAACGTGCACGGGGTATACAAGCCGGGCAACGTCAAGCTGACGCCGCAGATCCTGGATAACTCCCAGAAGCATGTGTCCGAAAAATTCGGTTTGCCGGCCAAGTCGCTGAACTTCGTGTTCCACGGTGGCTCCGGCTCTTCCGCCGAAGAAATCAAGGAGTCCATCGGTTACGGTGTGATCAAGATGAACATCGACACCGACACCCAGTGGGCAACCTGGGCCGGCGTGATGGCGTATTACAAGGACAAGCAGGATTACCTGCAGGGTCAGATCGGCAACCCGGACGGTGACGACAAGCCCAACAAAAAATATTACGACCCGCGAGCTTGGCTGCGTGAAGGTCAGAACAGCATGATTGCTCGCCTGGAGCAGGCATTCAAAGAGTTGAATGCGGTTGATGTGTTGTAACTAGCTAATTGTTTATCTTTTCAAAATACCGGCCTCGTGCCGGTATTTTTGTTTTACCCGATAACGGTGGGGTAAAACTGAGCATTCATTCTAAAAAATAGAAATAACAGGGTGAAGACTCGTAGGAATACTTCGATAAAACAGGATAGAAGGCTTCAATCGCGACCTATAAGATTGTAGTCATAAAAAATCGTATCCGTCACGGGAGTGAAACATGGCACAAGTGCAACAAGCAGCAACGATCACCGTTTTGGTCGGTAAGGCTTTCATGCTGAATGAAAGCGGTGACAAAGTGGCTTTGAAGCAGGGTGATATGCTTCCTCCCGGCAGTGTCATCATGACAGAAGCGGGCAGCAGCCTGGTCGCCATGGGTGATGACTTCAGGTTGCAGCTGAATGAAAACAGCCTGACGGAAATTCCCCGCGAGCAACTTGAACTGGCGTCTGCTCCTCTCGTATTAAGCAACGCCGAAAATGATGTTGCCGCGATGCAGGCCGCCATCTTGCAGGGCCAGGATCCTACCCAGGCTTTTGAAGCCGCGGCCGCAGGCCTGACACAGAATATATCCAGCAGTATCGGTAGTCTGAACGGCAGCGGTAATGGCGGCTTTGTGCAAATTTTTCGTACCGGAGACAGCCGTATTGCCGAAGCCGGATTTGATACCGGTGTGGCGCAGGATACGTTTGAAAATGAACAACCGGAGCAAGGAGCAGAAGGCGGCGGAACGGTTCCACGTAATGCTGTGATCACCTTGAGTACGTCCGATACCGTGGCGGAAGGTGGCCTTATTACCGTTTTTGCCAATGTGGATATTGCTTCAGAGACCGAGCTGCAAATTACCCTGAACAACGGTCAGGTTATTATCATCCAGGCTGGTGAAACGACAGGCAGCGTGACGTTTGAAAGTCGCCCCGATGATGCCTACGCACAGGGCGACGAAACACTGAACCTGGGTATCAGTAATGTTCAGGGGGGTAATTACGATACCCTCGATACCAGCTCTACGACCCAGACTACCCAGCAGGATGATGCCGACGTCACCACCGTGATCCTGACAGCACCGGAGCAGGTAACCGAAGGCGAGGCTATCACCATTACGGCGACGGTCGATCGGGCCCCGGCAACGGATCTGATCCTGACCCTGAGCAACGGGGAAACCATCACCATCGCGGCCGGTGAGAGCGCCGGCAGCGTCAGCGTTGCCAGTCGTCCGGACGATGGCTTCAACCAGTCGGACGGCACGGTGGCCGTGAGCATCACCGGCAGCACGGGCGGCAACTTCGAGAGCCTGAACACCAGAAGCACCGCCAGCACCCAGGTGGTGGACGATGCCGACGTCACCACCGTGACCCTGACAGCACCGGAGCAGGTAACCGAAGGCGAGGCCATCACCATTACGGCGACGGTCGATCGGGCCCCGGCAACGGATCTGATCCTGACCCTGAGCAACGGGGAAACCATCACCATCGCGGCCGGTGAGAGCGCCGGCAGCGTCAGCGTTGCCAGTCGTCCGGACGATGGCTTCAACCAGTCGGACGGCACGGTGGCCGTGAGCATCACCGGCAGCACGGGCGGCAACTTTGAGAGCCTGAACACCAGCAGCACCGCCAGTACACAGGTCGTGGATGATACGGACACCACGACGCTGACGTTCGATAACATCACCGTCAACGAAGGCAGTGGCACGGCCACCGTCACCGGTACCTTGAGCCAACCGGCGGGCACGGCCTTCACCGTGACCCTGAGCAACCAGGCGACCCTGAGCTTTGCCGCGGGGGCGACCGAGGCGGTCTCTACGCCGTTCGCCATTCAGGGCGATGACGTCTATCAGGACGGTGAAACGATCACCGTGAGCGTCACCGATGCCGGTGCGCATGACTTTGAGAGCCTGGACATCAGCGACAGCGCCACCGTGACGGTGGCCGACACCGTCGACACCACGACGCTGACGTTCGATAACATCACCGTCAACGAAGGCAGTGGCACGGCCACCGTCACCGGTACCTTGAGCCAACCGGCGGGCACGGCCTTCACCGTGACCCTGAGCAACCAGGCAACCCTGTTCTTTGCGGCCGGGGCGACCGAGGCGGTCTCTACGCCGTTCGCCATTCAGGGCGATGATGTATATCAGGACGGTGAAACGATCACCGTGAGCGTCAGTGACGCCGGTGCGCACAACTTCGAACAGCTGGACATCAGCGACAGCGCCACCGTGACGGTACAAGACACCCCCGATCACACCACGCTGACCCTGGGTGACATCACCGTCGCCGAAGGCAGCCGCAGCGCTACCCTGATCGGCACCCTGAGCCAGCCGGCCGGTCAAGCCTTCACCGTGACCCTGAGCAACGGCGCCACCCTGAGCTTTGCCGCCGGGGCCACCGCGGCCACCTCCAGTGAATTTGCCATTCAGGGCGACGATGTTTATCAGGACGGTGAAACGATCACCGTAAGTGTCACCGATCAGGGGGACCACGACTTCGAGCAGCTGGTGAGCAACAGCGCCACCGTGACGGTACAAGACACTCCCGATCACACCACGCTGACCCTGGGCGACATCACGGTCGCCGAAGGCAGCGGCACGGCCACCCTGATCGGCACCCTGAGCCAGCCGGCCGGCAGCGCCTTCACCGTGACCCTGAGCAACGGCGCCACCCTGAGCTTTGCCGCCGGGGCAACCGCGGCCACTTCCAGTGAATTTGCCATTCAGGGTGACGACGTCTATGTCGACGGCGAGCAGCTGACCGTCACGGTCACCGATCAGGGTGACCATGACTTCGAGCAGCTGGTAAGCAACAGCGCCACCGTGATCGTACAAGACACTCCCGATCACACCACGCTGACCCTGGGCGACATCACGGCCGCCGAAGGCAGCGGCACCGCCACCCTGACCGGTACCCTGAGCCAACCGGCGGGCAGCGCCTTTACCGTGACCCTGAGCAACCAGGCGACCCTGTTCTTTGCGGCCGGAGCGACCGAGGCGGTCTCCACGCCGTTCGCCATTCAGGGCGACGACGTGTATCAGGACGGGGAGA
>NZ_BAABDS010000008.1:0-433 GCF_039539745.1 Oceanisphaera sediminis | reverse complement strand
CGAGGGCGATAGCATCAGCTATACCGTGACCCTGACCGGACCGGCAGGCATGGATCTGAGCCAGCATGGCGGCCTGACCTTTACCCTGGATAACGGCGAGACGGTGACCATTGCGAACGGAGCGATCAGCGGCAGCAGTGCGCCGGTGACGGTGGCCGACGATCCGCTGGTCGGCGGGCAGCCGGCCATCGCCAACCAGATCACCGGCGTCGAGGTGACGGCGGGCGGCGAGACCTTCGAGCACTTGGTGCTGGATCCGACCGCCACCCAGGTCACCGTGACCGATGAGCCGAACGGGCAAGGTGACAGCACCCGCCTGAGCCTGGGTGACATCAGCGTCAACGAAGGCAGTGGCACGGCAACCGTGACCGGGACCTTGAGTCACCCGGCGGGCATGGCCTTTACCGTGACCCTGAGCAACCAGGCGACCCTG
>NZ_BAABDS010000007.1:0-10442 GCF_039539745.1 Oceanisphaera sediminis | reverse complement strand
GTCATGCCTACTATACGCCGGACACCATTTACGCAGCATTCGGAGTTCACTCGTAAACTTGTCCCAGAAGATCGAAGCCCCTCTGGTTTTGATGTCGGTCTGGAAATAACGACGCGTCAACATAGGTTCGGGGTAACTCATCTCTCTGTATCGCACATCACCAGATCTTGTCTGGCTTTTCCCCAACGCTCACTACCATAGCTCTTAACCACAGCAGCTTGGGGCTGTTTGAGACCGGCTTCCGACAGCAGATCCCGGTGGGCCCACCACCATCTCTTCGTAAGCTTATGCCTACTCCATGCTCAGCATTCCTTGCTGGGCATGTTTTGTGCCTACGGCACACCCTCGATGTCCTCCCAACCTTCGGCGCCGGCGATGACGGCACAGACCGTCAGGAACAGGACATCGAACAAGGGATAGCTGATTTTGGCGGACTGACGAGGGTCTTCCAGCTCACCGAAATACTGAGAAAATGCATCAAGGCTCATCATGGCTCTCCCAAAAAGGGAGTATCAGATCACAACACGATCTGCGGGTCAAATAGAACGAAGTGTCCAAAAAACGTTCGCGATCTCACCCTGCATTAGACGGACCTCTCTACACAATATTATTTCACACTCACTTTTCGACATATTCAAGCGTTTCCAGTATAATTAATCTCTGAATTTGTTATTTTTTTAACCTTAATATTAAAATTACAGACAGGATTTATTAGCTCGTGGAATGGAAGGAACAACCTAAAGCATTCAAAATTTATTTGTATTCGATGCTAGCTATTGTTTTCTTGTTAGGTACGAGTATCGTTGTACTTGTTTTTGAACAATTACGTTATCAGAGTGCTGTTGATACGAGAGAGAAGTCTATTAAGTTGGCTGCGGAGCTTCGCCAGTCATCTAACGATTTAGCAAGGTTAGTAAGAACTTATATCATTACTGGTAACCCTCTTTATAAACTTCAGTTTCAGGCTGTCGTTGAAATACGTGACGGGTTGAGAACGCGACCGAAGAATTATTCTCTTGCTTATTGGGATGTTAATGGAGCAGCCCCCGATACTTCAGAGTCGAAGCATGACGCCAGCGGTGACGGAATTTCGATTATTGAACTAATGCAAAGAGCTGGCTTTACTGAAATTGAATTACAAAATTTAAAGCTTTCTAAGGAAAAGTCAGACTTATTAGTGGCGGTAGAAAATAAAGCAATTGACCTTTTTGAAGAAAACGTACCGACAGATCCTAAAAAACGCGAAAAAGCTTTAGAAATGCTAGCAGATGATTTCTTTATCTCAACAAAGGCAGAAATCATGCGACCGATTATCGAAACTGAACAGATGGTTTTTGACAGGACACAATCCACTGTAAATATAGCAAAAAATAGGCTGATGCTAGTTATAGGAAGTCTATGTTTACTTTCGATACTTCTGATTATTTTTATTTTTAAAATTGGCGTGCAGCTTCGTAAGATAATCGGCTGTTCTATTCCTGAATTAGAAGGCCATTTACATGAGTTAGGGAAAGGGAATTTTTTAACGCCAATTATAGTTAAAGGAAATTCACGGGAAAGTGTTATCAGTTGGATAGCAAGAACTCAAAGGAAACTTGCAGAACTAAACCTTGCGTATTTCAAAGCCATAGTTGAATCTTCTGACGATGCGATTATCAGTAAGAATAGTCATGGAATTATTGCAAGTTGGAATAGAGGGGCTGAAAAGATTTTTGGCTACTCAGAGGAGGAGATAATCGGTCAATCAATGACATTGATAATTCCAAGTGAGAGGTCACACGAAGAGGCTGAAATTCTAAATAAAATTTCAAGTGGACAGAAAGTAGATCATTTTGTCACGCAACGCAAACACAAAAATGGTCAACTAATAGATTTATCAGTGAGTATTTCGCCGATATATAATTCTGAGGGGCAGGTAATAGGTGCTTCCAAGATAGCGAGAGATATTAGTGCCGCTGTAGCGGCAGAGGCAGAAATTAAGCGCCTTGCATTCTATGATTCGTTAACAGGTCTTGCTAATAGAAGATTGTTGCAAGAACGATTAGGGCAACTACTACTATCAGCTAAAAGAGATAAGTTTCCTATTGCATTGATGTATATAGATCTCGACGATTTCAAGTTACTAAATGATACTCAAGGTCATGAGGCAGGAGATCATTTACTTAAAGCCGTATCAAATCGATTAATAGAATCTGTTCGTGATAGCGATACGGTTTGCCGGTTTGGAGGTGACGAGTTTTTAATTATGCTCTCTGGACGCAACCAAATTTTCTCTTCTGATGCTTGGGTTAAAAAAATAGGCAAAAAAATAAGAGAACGACTAAGTTATCCTTACGATCTAGGGGCCGAACCTTATATTTGTACTTCAAGTATTGGAGCCTACATTCATAAAGGCGAAAAACTTAGTTCAGATGAGATTATTAATAAAGCTGACCAGGCTATGTATATCGCAAAAAAGAAAAAGAACGCTTTCTATTTAGTCTCTGGTAATTATGCGGATGGTTAGGTTAAAAATTTTTATTTAAACGCATTGTTTTTTAATTGTTAGATTTTTGTTTTGATGTGAGCTGTCCATTTTTCATTCATCGTTAATAGCGCTATCTGATGAAGAAGTAAAACACCTTCCAACAAATCAGGAGCGCTCTGGTAACAAATCCAATAAATAAAGGATTGTTGGTATAAAAATTAGGGTTTCAATGCTTCAACCATTGACACGAGTTCACTGATACTCACATTCACACTCTCGATAGCTTTTTCGACATGCTCGATAGATTCATGACCTTTTTTCGCGATCACATTTATCTCTTTTAAACCGGTGTCAATTTTATCAATGAGCCCCGCGTTCTCCTTTACGACCTCCGCAATGTCGGAGGTTGCGGAAGCCGATCTGGCGGCAAGCTTTCTTACTTCGTCTGCAACAACTGCGAACCCTCTGCCGGAATCTCCGGCTCTTGCAGCTTCAATCGCCGCATTAAGTGCCAATAAGTTTGTCTGATCTGCAATAGAACGTATGGTGGTTACTATTTCCTGAATATTCTTTGATTTCAGATTTAGCTCTTGACCAACTTGTGCAGTATTTTCAACCTGTGATGCGATTTGAACACTGGTATTCACGCTGTTATCCAGCTCTCGCATTGCCGTTGTTGTTAACGCCGATGTCTTTTCGGATGTTTGCGCCGCGAGGTTCACTGTATTAATGGCATTATTGACGCGCTCAGAAATATCTGACGCAAATTTTATCACTTTATAGACTTTACCTTGCCCATCAAGAATGGGGTTGTAAGTTGCTTCAAGCCAGACGCTCCTGCCAGACAGACTTCTTCTTAGAAATCGACCTGTCTGATAGTTACCGTTCGCCAAGTTGCGCCAGAAGTTTGGGTTATCACGATAAAAGTTTTCATCACAGAAAATTTTGTGGTGTTTACCCTTTATCTGTTCCAGTTTGCAATCCATAGCATTAAGAAAATTCTGGTTAGCATTGGTGATTGTGCCATCCGGGGTGAATTCAATTACAGCCTGTGAGCGGTTAAGTGCCGTAAAAACAGCATTCTGCGACGCAGATTCGTTATACTGCGCGGTGACATCAAAAGCCAATTTAACAACACGATACACCTTACCTTGTTCATCCTTAATTGGCACATAACGTGCGCCGACAAAGATAGTTTCTCTATTCTTCTTCATATATTTAAAGGTATCTCGCTGCGGTTTGTCCTCAAGGAGATTTCGCCAGAAGGTTGTATACTCGGGCCTCGATGTATAGGCAGTCTCAAACAAAATGCGGTGATGCTGGCCCAGAAGTTCCTGTTTACTGTACCCCATAAAGTCAGCAAACTTCTGACTCACTTCAAGTATTTCGCCTGAATGATTAAAAATCACCATCGCGGTAGCGTTTAACATGGCATTAAAGAGGAGTTTTTCATCAGAAACTTTTAGTGGTTCTGTTAAAGTGGGTGTTTTCTTTAGAAAGTCGAACATAATCAGTATTCTCTTTTATAGCTCAAAAGTAATTTTTCAAACTGCTCAACAGAGAGAGGTTTATCAAAGTAGTAACCCTGCCCCCAATCACAACCCAAGTCAGCCAGTAGCGTCGCAATGTCTTGAGTTTCAATTCCCTCAGCAAGAGTTTTCAAGCCAAAAATCTTTGCTGTTGAAATAATGGTTTTAACAATGGCGAGGTTTTTCTCATCTTCAAGTATTGACTTGATAAAGTGCATATCAATTTTCAGCACATCCGCATTGATGTTTTTTAGATAACTTAATGAAGAATGCCCCATACCAAAGTCATCAATGGCAATCGCAAAACCTTTACTTCGTATCGTATTTAAAGTTGATATTGCTTTATCGGGATCACGCATAAGCCCTGTTTCGGTAAGCTCAAGCTCAAAATCATTTGGCTCTAGCCCTGCGAGTTCTATCAAAGTTAAAAAACCATAAATTGCAGACTCATCATCAAAGCTTTTCGCTGAAATATTAAGGGCGAGCTTGAAACGCAAATTTTCTTGCGAGAACACTTCTTTTTTCTGCCAACTGCGTTTCAGTTCAATAACACGTTCTAATACGAGATGCGTCAACTTATTGATTAACCCTCGCTCTTCAGCAATTGGAATAAAGGATCCTGGCGAAACTTCGCCAAGCTCTTCGTCTCTCCAGCGCACCAGAACCTCAGCACCGACTAACTTATGTGTTTTTAAACAAACTTGAGGTTGAATGACGATTCGCAGATTATCAGGATAGGAGAGTAAGGTTCTCTCAAGTTGCTTTGAGATAATTGATTTTTTCTGAATCCTTTCACCCACTTCAATATTAAAATAGCAACTGGGTAAACCGGACTCTTTGGCCATATTAAGTGCTATATTGGCACCTCGTGTTATTGCATCAAAGGTATCCGCATCCTGAGGATATAAAGCAATTCCAGCTCTTGCATTGATACTGACTTCACCCTCTAGGGTTTCGAGCGGCTCAGCGAGAGCTTGATGTAACCTGTTGACCATTATTGAAGCCGCATCAGGATTAGATAAAACGGCTGCAAGCGCAAAAATATCAGAATTTAAACGGGCTAAGGAGTCAAACTCTCGATCTATGTCATTGACGACAGGTAAAATCTGGCAGTCCTCGTTATCAAAGATACAACGCACTAAAGTATCTGCACCGCGGATGGTTTTTTCTAATCTGCGACCGACCGCTTGGATGACTGCATCACCCGCTTCGTATCCCATTGTTTCGTTAATATCTTCAAGATTAACCAGGTCGATATATACAATCGCGATGGTATATTGATATCTCTCTGCAATTTTAAGAAGGTATTTAACTCGGTCAGAGAATAAATTTTTATTAGCCAGTCCTGTTAGCTCATCAAAAAATGCCAATTGCTTGATGCGGTGCTCTTTGGCTTTAATGTCACTTAAATCGCGCCAAATTACCTGGATAGCGTTTTGTCCAAGGTAGATGACTGGAGTGAGCGTTACCTCTATCGGTATATGCTGACCTTTTTTAGTGATATGAAGCCATTCAAAACGCTGGTAACCCTCTTTTGAGGCTTTATTTAAAAGAACTTTGGCGAGCTCTTTGCTGTTGTTTTTACCTTGGTTCAGTGGTGAGAATTGAATAGGCGACAAACCAATCAGCGCTTTGCGGTCAGACAAGCCAAAAAGTTTTGCGGCTGCATCATTACAATCAGTAATCACAAAATCTGGGCTGATTATGCCCATCGCATCCTCTGATTTATGCAGCAAATTCACCAAGCGCTTTTCGTTTTCACTTTTGAGTCTTTCATAATCAAGCTGCGCTGAGATGTCACGAATTATATAGACAACGACTTTTTGGTTAAACGCGGTTTGTACAATCTGCATACTAATTTCTGCATGATAGATGTTGCCATCCCCTTTGCGATGTTGGGTAACAAAATGCAGCAGCTCCACCTCACCCATTTTGAGCGGCTTCAAAAGCCGATCGAACGATTGTGCATCGTAGCTCGGCTTAAATTCGTAGGGCTTCATAATTTGTAACATCGCCCAACTCCGCCCAAGTTGATGCTGTGCAGCGAGGTTGGCATATAAAATGTCCAACGTTTCGGCATCAAAAAATAAGACGGCATCAGCGATTTGATCAACAACACTTTTAAAGCTGGTCAGTTCGTCCTGCCTCAAGCGCTCTTGAGTTATATCCAGTTCAACCGAAATATATCCCGAGTGCTCTCCAAGTTCATTAAACGTAGGGTTGCAACTGATGCGACTCCAAAAGGTCTCTCCACTCTTTCGATATTTAAGTAATTCAATTTCAATGGACTTTTTCTTTGCGACTGCTTTTTGTAACTTCAAAAGGTCAAAGCTGTTAGTCTGCGGCCCGGTTAATGATGCCCACGGCGATTGACCCGCTAGCTCCTCCAAAGGATAACCAGAGATTCGTTCGAAGCCGGCATTACACCAAGTGATGTTGTAATCACAATCTAAGATCATTACCCCGTTCACAGTCTGTGTAGCAACTAATGCAAGGCGGGCGTTCTCTTCCAGTGTCAGAGCAAGTTTATTTTTAATCTCTCTTGCTTCAGATAGCGATTCCAAGGTTTCTAGGATGGGATTCAGTTTCTCAACGTCAGATTGTTCATAGCCGTTGGCTGCGTTAGCCAGACCGACCATTCCAATCAACTTACCATTATGTTTAATAGGCAATCCAAGGAAGGAGGAGAGCTTGGGATGACCATTTGGTGTGCCACCAGCACGAGAATCATCCTGAGGATTGTTTGAGATAACAGCTTGGCCGGTTGTTAATACTTCACCCAGTAAATTGTGATGATTATGGAACTCTAAGCCATCCGCCTTACTTCTTTCATATAGCTCACGGGTTTCATGATCCCAGCTGATATTTGTCAAGACGCGGACCTTCAGATTCGCTCGTAGTTGCGAGTCTTCCCGCACCTCACCAATCAAACCGAACTGACTATCTGTCAGAGCGATGAGTTCATTAAGTAAAAGGCTAAGTGCACTGTCATACGACTCATTAAGTATAAAAGCGCGTTGAATCTTAGCGATGGCATTGCTGGTACGAATTTGAAAATCGTATTTGTCAGAAATCTGCTGCCTGGACTGCTCAAGTGTCTGGTGGCTAGCGTATATGTAGGCGTCAAAGGCGAGGGTGATATCCAGTAGCGCCACTTTATAGAGCGCAGTTAACGTTGGCTCGATACTCCCCGTATCGCTATTCAAAATCACACTGACGAATTTACAAACGAGATCTAAGTAAACACCGTAAGCGCCAATATACCATTGCGGCGTCAAACCAACCCTTTGGTGCGCAATGCCCACTCTAATACGATCTTGGGCGTAGTCGAATCCATAATCGCCGGCAGTTAATTTCCTAAAGTACAGTTTTTGTGTTTCTTGAAGTTTGCTCATCAGGTTAACGTCATGCAGCATCTTCGATGCATGGTCAAACTTTAAAAGATGCTGATAAAAAGCATGAATAAGCTCATTCTCATAGGCATAAAGTGGTTTATGAATGGCTTCGAGCAATTTAATTTCGGTAGTTGAAAGATTAATAAGAGCTTTACGCTCATCAAAAGAAACGGGGTTGATGTTTAATCGCTTTAATACTTCTTCCACTCTAATAGCGCACCTGTCTTTACTTCGTTAACAACCAGTGATTGATTGCTTGTAATAATTCATCGGGATGAAACTTAGCGATAAATTGGTCTGCGCCGACTTTCTTAACCATTGACTCGTTGAACACACCGCTTAGTGATGAGTGCAAAACGACGTGAATATCTTTTAAAAGTGGTTCAGATTTGATCGCAGAAGTGAGCGTATAGCCATCCATAATTGGCATCTCAATATCGGAGATAACCAAAGGTATCTTCTCGGAAAGGACGCCTTTATGCTTAACTGCCATGTCTTGTAAAAATTGAAGCGCAGATTGGCCATCATTAACCAGTTTAGACGGGATATTTACGCTGTCTAATACGCGTTTAATCTGATTTCTGGCAACTGCTGAATCATCCGCAACCAACACTTCAATCTCAGAGGTGTTGAACCCTTTAAGCTGTTGCGCCGTTTCAGCTTCAATTTCATGGTCGTTGGGCATGATCTCCGAGAACACTTTTTCAACATCTATGACTTGAATGAGCTTGCCTTCAATCTCTGTCACTGCAGTTAGGTAATGACTTTGCCCTGCTCCTTGAGGTGGAGGTTGAATTTGACTCCAGTTCAGATTAACGATGCGATCAACTGCCGAAACCAGAAAGCCTTGGATATGGCGGTTGTATTCCGTCACAATCACAAAAGCCTGTTCGGGATAACCTATCGGCTTACCTGTCGTAGCTTCACTCAGGTCGATAACGATAACTGGATTGCCACGAAGCTGCGCAATGCCCTTTACAAAAGGGTGGGCTCCTGGCATTTCAATGAGCTCAGGTACACGAATTACTTCCCGAACCTTAAAGACGTTGATGCCAAAACGCTGATGACCATTCAGGCTAAAGAGGAGTATTTCAAAGCGATTTTGACCTGCCAGATTTGTCCTTTGGTCAATAGACTTCATTAACATATTCATTTAAAACGCACCACCAGCTCGTGTAGCTCTTCAGATATTTTCTTAAGGTGCTCTAGAGAGCTTGCTGTTTTATCTGCAGAATTGGCGCTTTCATCGGCCAATGTTGAAATACTTACAACCTGGCGATTGATATCTTCAGCCACATGAGCTTGCTCCTCTACAGCTGCTGCCATCTGTGTCGTCATATCGGATATATGCCCGACTGAGGCAACGATTCCTTGCAGCATATCTCCACTCTCAATGACTTTTGACAGCCCCTCGTCAGCGTCAGAAGCACCTGATTCAGCTACTTTAACGGCCTCGCTGGACTTTAGTGAGAGAGCTCTGACAATCTCGTATATTTCTTTCGTAGAATCTTGGGTACGTTTTGCAAGATTACGCACCTCTTCAGCAACCACGGCAAAACCTCGGCCTTGCTCGCCGGCACGCGCTGCCTCGATAGCAGCATTTAGCGCAAGTAAGTTGGTCTGTTCAGCAATCTGTTCAATTATTTGAGCTGCTTGGGCAATTTTCGTCGTTTGTAGCTCTACATCAACAACGGATTTCGAAATGGTCTGGACAGTTGCTCTAAGTTTTTCAATAGAGGCGCTTGTTGTTTTGGAGAGTCCTCCACCGGTTTCGGCCAGATAAAATGCTTTATCAGCTTGTGAAGCGGTATTGGAAACATGATGCGATACCTCTGAAATAGTTGTCGTCATCTCATTCATCGCTGTAGCAACCTGAATCGTTTCAGATTGCTGGTGATCAATAACCTGCTTAGATTGTTTAACCAAGTCAAATGAGGAAAGTGTTTCGAGCGATACTCTTTTCGCGGCATCATCAATGCGGTTGATAATAGTTGTCAGGTGAGCTTGCTGGCTCAATACAGAGACTTCTAATGCGCCAGTAAATCCGGACTTATTGGTGTAGGTGAGAACTGCGAGTTCATGCGAGAAAGAACGGCTTAGTATTTTCTTTAAGTCAGACGCTCTGGCGTGGTCTTTCACATTGACCCAAATTGCATAGATCGCAATGACGGCGAGCAACAAACTCTCTGATAACTCTTGGTAACCAAGAAAGAATGTCGCAAGCGCGATAGCGACAGACACCATTAAAAAAATGTTAGGCAGCGATATAGGTAACGGTTTAGGTAAATTACTTCCCGAACTCAAGCGGCGGTATACTCTGTCTGCTCTTTGTACATCTTCTGCTCTTGGGCTTGAACGAACAGATTCGTACCCAATAACTTGTCCATTAGCGGTCACGGGTGTTACATAAGCGTCTACCCAGTAAAAGTCACCGTTCTTACAACGGTTCTTAACCAACCCCATCCATGCTTTACCTTCTTTTAGATGTGACCACATTACTTTGAAAGCCATCGCTGGCATATCGGGGTGTCGAACAATATTATGTGGCTGGCCAATTAACTCCGACCTGGAAAATCCGCTTACCTCAACGAAAGCGTCATTACAATCAACAATATTGCCGTTTTTATCCGTAACTGAAATTAGCTTCACAGACGATGGGAAAGTTATTTCGTTAGATGTAACAGGGAGGTTTTTGCGCATAGATAGCATCCGCGTGCATATTAGCTTACTAAAAAAAAAGCGCATTTTACATCATGTAGGTGGATTAACCTAGATCTATTAGTAAATATTTATGTGCACCGAATTTGTGCAAACTGATTGCGCTATCCTTATTTACTGTGCTAATTGGGGTGTATTTAAAAGTTTACATTGCCGATTGAGCTTCTGATTTATCAACTTGGCATTTGCTACGAGTTCATTTATGTCAAATGTTGTACGACCTAACCCCATCAGTGGTATGAGCCCAACGACCATCGATGACAGGGTGAGAGCGTGAACATTTTGTTAAAAAACCAAGGTGTTCATGCTCACTGCGCCGCCATTGCCCTCAGC
>NZ_BAABDS010000006.1:0-98703 GCF_039539745.1 Oceanisphaera sediminis | reverse complement strand
ACAAAAGAGAAAATCTACCATGTCTGCCTATTTTTTTGGGGATCCCTCAGCGCGAAGGCGGGAATCCAGGGCCAGTGGCGCAGATTTGTCAGCTTGCGCTGCTCCGGCAAAGACACTGGCCCCCCGCCTTCGCGAGGGTGACGAGAAAGAAAAGCTAGCCCCGGTATCCACATCAGTTATGAGATATTGCTTAGGGCCACTCAGCACAAATCCAGAAGATAAAGTTGATTGTTTATTCAAAAACAGACAATAAAACCAGAAGAAAATGGTAATAAATTCAAATTTAATAACTAAATATAAACAACAGGCAACATAAAACACCATTTTATTACTAAAAAAAAAGACAAAAAAACATAACTTTGCAATAATCCCGCTCGTTACATGGATTTAACCTGGTTCGCCGACCAAATATTGTGCTGCGACACCAACACTTTTCAGTAAGAGGGACTATGAATAACAACACTCCGAAAATACCCTTTGCCATGGCGATGCTGCCTATTATCCTGATGGTTGGTGCCATGCTGGTCACCATTGTCATCTTTGAAGGCAGCCCTCATATACCGCTCGCATTTGGCACCACTGTTGCCGCTCTGGTGGCCTGGAAGCATGGCTACAAATGGCAACAAATAGAAGACAGCATCTACAGCGGCATCAAGCTGGCGCTGCCGGCCGTGGTCATTATCATGCTGGTGGGTGTTGCCATCGGCGCCTGGATTGGTGGTGGTATTGTCGCCAGCATGATTTATTACGGGCTGCAGATACTTTCACCTTCTTTGTTCCTGGTCTCCATTACCCTGATCTGTGCCGTCGTATCCATCGCCATCGGTAGCTCTTGGTCAACCATGGGTACCATCGGCATCGCCGGCATGGGGATTGGCATCAGCATGGGGATCCCCGCTCCCATGGTGGCCGGCGCCGTGATTTCCGGCTCCTATTTCGGTGACAAGCTATCGCCCCTGTCCGACACCACCAACCTGGCCGCCGGCCTGACCGGCACCGACCTGTTCGAACATATCAAGCATATGCTCTATACCACCATTCCCGGCTTGCTGATTGCTCTGGCCGTGTACTGGTATCTGGGCCTGAGCTTCGGTGCAAGCGCCAGCGAATTCGAGAACATCGCCACCACCATGGCCATATTGCAGGACAATTTTGTCATCTCTCCCTGGCTGCTGCTGATCCCGGTGTTCGTGATTGTCCTGGTCACCCGTAAGGTACCGGCGCTTCCGGCCCTGATCGTGGGTATTTCACTGGGTTTCCTCAGCCAGGTGTTCATCCAGGGTGGATCTGTCGCAGACGCGGTAAAGGCCCTGCAAGCCGGCTTCAGCATCGAAACCGGCAACGAGATGGTGGACGGCCTGTTCAACCGGGGTGGCCTGGAGTCCATGATGTATACGGTATCCATGACCATCGTTGCCATGACCCTGGGCGGCGTGCTGGAAAACACCGGTATGCTGAAGGCCATTGTCGCCAAGATCCTCAGCAAGTCCCGCTCGGCCAAGAGCCTGATACCCACCACCATCGCTTCCTGTTTCATGACCAATGCGACGTGCTCGGAGCAGTATATTTCCGTGGTGGTACCTTCCAGAATGTTTGCCGGCGCCTATAAAGAGAGAGGGCTGCACTCCAAGAACCTGTCTCGGGCCCTGGAAGACGGCGGCACCCTGACCTCGGTATTCATTCCCTGGAATACCTGCGGTGTCTTTATCCTGGCTACTCTGGGGGTTCATGCACTGGAATATGCCCCCTATGCGGTACTCAACTTCGCCGTTCCCCTGTTGTCCATCCTCTTCGCACTGACCGGTTTTTCCATCGTGAAACTGAACAGCTCGGAGCAGGTGGCGGCTGGCGCCGATGACGTCACCACCACCACCACCAGCACGGAAGAACCGGGCATGATGCAGAAGGCCGGTCACTAAGGCTCACCTCGCCGGCTCCGTTTATCCGGCGGAGCCGGCAATCAGGTATCGATTGACATGAGCAGGCCCCGGCCTGCTCTTTTCCATTTCAAGCCCGGCGAACGCCGCTACCTAGCAGGAACAGGGTAAAATGAAAAAATTCCCCAGAGTGGTATGGGATCCATCCCGCCTTCTCGCCAATGCCGCCTTTCTGGATCGGCTCTGCCATCAGCAAAAAAACTCCGTTGGCTGGATTCCGGTGACCAAGGTCACCTGCGCCGACCCCGACATTGTCGGCACGCTAATCCGGCAGGGATACGACTCCTTCGCCGACTCGAGAATAGAGAATCTCCGGCGTATCAAGCAGATGTCATCAAGCTGCCAGACCACGCTGCTGCGCCTGCCCGGACTGCATGAGGTCGCCGAGGTGGTTCGCTACGCCGATATCAGCCTGGTATCGGAGCAGGACACCATAGCCGCGCTGCAACGCGAGGCGCAAAGAGACAACCGCCGCCATAAAATCATCCTGATGATTGAGCTGGGAGATTTGCGCGAGGGCGTCTGTACTCAGCACGCGCTTGAGATGGGCCGCTTCATTCTGGAACAGGACCATATCGAGTGGCTCGGCATCGGCACCAACCTCACCTGTTATGGCGGAGTGATCCCGACCGCAGACATCATGCTGGAGCTGACCGGCCTGAAAGCCCGGATAGAAACCGAACTGGGCCATGCCCTGACCATTGTCTCCGGTGGCAACTCCAGCCTGCTTCCCCTGCTGCTGGAACAGCGGCTGCCGCCAGGCATCAACCAGCTCAGGCTGGGAGAAGCCCTGTTTTTCGGCCGGGAAACCGCCTATGGCCGGCACATAGCGGGCATGCATGAAGACATCTTCCGGCTCGAGGCCGAGGTGATAGAGGTGAAGGAAAAACCTTCTGTTCCCAAGGGTACGCTGGGAAAGAACGCCTTTGGCGAAACCCCGGTGTTCAGGGACAGAGGCATACATACCAGGGCCATCATCGCCCTGGGAGAGCAGGACGTGCCGGTGGCCGATCTGAGCCCGTTCGACCCGAATATATCCATCCTCGGCGGCAGCAGCGATCATCTTATTCTTGATGTCACGGGGTGCGATATAAAGGTAGGGGATGTGCTGTCGTTCCGGCTGAATTATCGGGCACTACTCTATGCCATGACCTCCGGCTATGTCGGCAAACACAAACTGACAGAAGAAGAAATCGGCTCCTGCGTATCCTGATACCCATCTTTGGTATTACCGGATCGCCGGTTTTTTTTGCAGCATCCGCTGCAGGGTACGCCGGTGCATGTTCAGCGCCCTGGCGGCAGCTGAAATGTTGCCATCGTGCTGTTGCAGCACAAACTGCACATACTCCCACGACTGCTTGCGCACCGAGGGACGAAAGGCCACCAGTGCGTCGGGGGCAACCTCGGCAGGCGCCTCCGGCTGCTGAAAGGCCGCCACTATGGTGTCGACATCGGCAGGCTTGGGCAAATACTGGGTCGCGCCCAGCTTGATGGCAGTGACGGCAGTACTGATACTGGCATAACCGGTCAACACCAGAATAGCGGCGCGAGGAAAGCGCCGATGCAGCTCGGGCAGCAGTTGCAGGCCGCTTTCGGTCCCCAGATTCAAATCCAGGATGATACCGTCCGGCTCGGCTACCAACGCCAATGCATCAGCCCCGTTTTCGGCCCACGCCAGCGTCAGCCCGCGCCGGGCAAAACCGCGCTCGAGCAGATTGGCAAAGGTCGGATCGTCATCCACCAGCAGAAAATGCTGCATTCACTCACCTACGGCTGTGTCATAAGGTTTACTCTGTCGGCTCGTCGGCCAGCAGCAGCGGAATCCGAATACGGGCATAAACACCACCATTGGAATGATTACGCAGCGTCAGGCTGCCATTAAGGCGAGAAAAGGTGGCATGCGCCAGCCAGACGCCCATGCCCAGCCCCGCCGCTTTCTCCGACTCCTGCTGATTGAGCCCGGCCTGGGCCAACTGCTCTTCGCTTAAATGACCCTGACGGTTATAAATGCCGATATCGAGCAGGCTGTCGTCTACCACCGAGGTATAAAGTTCAACCCGGTTTTCGCCCGCATCGGCGGCATTATCCAGAATGTTGAGCAACGCCGACCAGAATAACTCGTCCAGCCACACTCGATAGTCCCTCCCCGGCGGTGCATTGTGCCATTGATACCGTACATCGGGTCTCAGATTGATCCAGCGGTCCAGATAGCCTTGCAGCTGACTGAACAGTAATACGGGTTCGGTCGCGGATTCTTCTTTACGCTTGAGCTGCCACAACACCTCCCGGCACAGTAACAGCTGCCGATGCAGCGTATCCAGATGCTGGCGGCCGTCATCGGACAGCGCCGGCTCGGCCGCCAGCTCTTCGGACAGTAAAAACAGATTGTTGAGCGGCGTCGACAACTGATGAGCCACCGAGGCCGACTCGATACCCAGCAGCAAAAACTGCTGCTGTTCCTGTTGCTTCTGATAGGCCTGCTGCAGTTGCCGATCCTTGTCGGCCAACAATCGCATCAGCCAGGACACCGAGGCCGTGATCAACACCGCAGACAGGCTGAAGGTCAGCCACATGCCAAGCAGATGCAGGTTAAACAGCGGTGCCGCCGCGCCATGATCGCCATGCTCCGCCGCCGACACCAATGGCCGGTACCAGTAGAACAGCAACAGATAACCCACCATGGCCACGGCAACGCTTAGCCAGGCAAACCTGGCCGAGCAGGTCAGCGCCGCAATCAGCAACGGAAACAGATACAGCGACGCCACCGGATTCATGGCCCCACCGCTGAAATAGGCCACCAGGGTCAGTACCACAATATCGACCAGCAGGCCGGTCTCTTTCACGCCACCAAGTCGGGGCCGCTGCCATGCCAGCACGGTAGCCAGCACATTGAACAACAACAAAGCCAGCAGCAACCAGACCAACTCGACACCCAGCACCGGCAACAGCAGCCAGTCGGTCAATAACAGGGCCCCGGACAGGGCAATAAAAAACAGCCAGCGTACCGCCGGCACAAATGACAAGACACGGAACGATCGCCAGGGGACGGCCACCGGTTCGGTGCCGGATTCACGTTTCATCGGCCTCTGTTCCACCTTCTGTATGGTTCCGTCAACGCCATGATAGCGCGCCGCTCATGGCCGACTGCGACAATATGTCGCATTGAAGCCGAGGCCTCATACTCATAAAGTCTGCCGCCGTTACTCGAAACACGCACCTTTTATGCAAACACTTTTTTCTAAACGATAAACAAATCAACAAACAGAAGGCTAACGGCAACGCCCATGAAACACCATGCTCTTTTTACTCTGACGCTCCCCCTGTTCGCCATGAGCCATGCTCATGGACAATCGGATGAACCGCTTTCAAGCTCTGCCGCCACCAGTATCGTCATCACCGCATCGCCGTTGAGTCGCCCTACCCGCGTCAGCCTGGATCCAAAAGCACCGGTACAGCCGATACCGGCAGCCGATGGTGCCGGCCTGCTGAAAACCGTGCCCAACATGAGCATCACCCGCAAGGGCGGCATGGCCGGAGACCCCTTGTTTCGCGGGCTTGGCGGCTCGCGCCTGGCCATCACCAGCGACAACAGTTACGTGCTGGGTGGCTGCGCCGCGCGCATGGATCCACCTACCGCCTATCTGTTTCCCCGCTCGTTTGACGAAGTGGTGATCACCAAGGGGCCACAAACCGTGACCCAGGGGCCCGGACTGGTGGCCGGCTCCATTCGTTTTTTGCGCCATCCCCGCTATTACGACGAGGCGGCGTTTAACCTGAGTGGCGGCCTCACCACCGGCAGTGCCGACCGGTTTGATGCCTTTACCGCGCTGGATGCGGGTAACCGCCTGGGTTACCTGCGTCTCAACGCCAATCACAACGAGGCGGGTGATTATAAAGACGGCGCCGGCAATCGGGTACATTCGTCTTATGACAAGAACAGTCAGAGTGTGCAGCTGGGGCTGACGCCCGACGATCTGAGCCTGCTGGAGCTGTCTTACGACCGTAGCCGGGGCCAGGCCGCCTACGCCGATCGAAACATGGACGGCAGCCAGTTCGACCGGGATGCCTGGGGCATCAAACTGGAACGTCAGGCCATCACACCCTGGCTCGGCAAACTGCAACTGCAATACGGCCACAGTCTGGTGGATCATGTGATGGACAACTACAGCCTGCGCCCCAACAGCGACATGTTTATGGCGATGAATCCGGAGCGCAGCACGGATACCGCCAGACTGATGGCCGAGCTGAATCTGGGCACACACCAGACCCAGGTCGGGATTGACTGGATGGAGGATAATCATCGCTCGCGAATGGGCAAAGGCATGACCGAAGCCGCCGCCGAACGCTATACTCAGGCGCCCTATACCGATACCCAGTCTTTTGAAAACCTGGGGGTCTTTGCAGAAGACCACTGGCAACTCAACGAACACCAGCGGCTGATAAGCGGCCTGCGGCTCGACCATACCCAGGCGCGCTTTGAGCAACTGCCGGCAACCAACCCGCTCAAGAAGCAGGACTACCAACTGCAGGCCGGCTTTGTGCGCCTCGAGCATCAGCAGCAGGCCTGGACCTGGTATGCGGGTTACGGCCAGGCCGAGCGTGCTCCCGATTACTGGGAGCGTAACCGCAATGGCGCGCTGAACAGTGAAACCAACCATCAACTCGATACCGGCGTTATGTATCGGGAGGGCCCACTGAGCGGATCGCTCTCACTGTTTGCCGGTTATATCGACGACTTCATTCTGGTAGACAACCTGGCCGCCCCGCAGGCCCGCAACGTGGACGCGCGTCGTGTTGGCGGCGAGGCCGAATTCAGCTGGCAGTTCACACCTGAGTGGTCACTCGGCAGTAACCTGGCCTATACCCATGGTCAGAATCACAGCGACGGCCTGCCTCTGGGCCAGACTCCGCCCCTCGAACTCAACACCAGCCTGATGTTCGACAACGGCGATTATGAGCTGGCATTGCTGATGCGCAATGTGGCCGGCCAGAGCCGCTTTGTCGAGGGCCAGGGCAATATCATCGGCCAGGATATCGGTGCTTCTTCCGGCTTCAGTGTGTTCTCGCTCAATGGCGGCTGGCAGCTCAACCCGCAACTGAAGCTGGCGGCCGGCGTCGATAATCTGCTCGACAAGGAATACAGCGAGTTTATCAATAAGCAGGAACGGTATGTCTCAGGGGCCAACCCACAAACCACGCGCATCAATGAACCCGGCCGTCAATGGTGGGCCGAGCTGCAGTTGACCTTCTGAACAAAAGCGTAAACAAGGACATAAAGACAAAAAGGGGAACGCCATGGCGTTCCCCTTTGGTTTGTTCAGGCCCGATGAAGGTTAAAACGTCAGGCCCGGCGACAATGTGGCCGGCATGCTGACCTTGTCCTCTTCCACCGAGGCCACCGGATAGGCGCAGTAGTCGGCGGCGTAATAGGCGCTGGCTCTGTGGTTACCGCTGTCGCCGATGCCACCGAAAGGCGCGGCACTGGAGGCACCGGTGATCGGCTTGTTCCAGTTGACGATACCGGCCCGAATGCGACGGAAGAAGTAATCCCAGTCGTCGGCGCTGTCGGACAGCAGACCCGCCGACAGGCCGTAGCGGGTGTTGTTGGCAATCACCAGCGCCTCGGGCAGCTCGTCATAACGGATTACCTGCAGCAGCGGACCGAAGTATTCTTCGTCCGGCAGCTCGGCAATGGCGGTCACGTCGATAATCCCCGGCGAGACCAGACCGGTACCGGCCTGCAAGGATTTAAGCATCAGCAAAGACTCGCCCCCCAGCGCCAGCAGGTGCGCCTGGGCCGCCACCATGGACCTGGCGGCCTGCTGCGAGATCATGGCACCCATGAACGGCTGCGGCTCGGCGTCGTACACACCGACCTTGATGGCTCTGGTCACCTCCAGCAGTCGGGCCAGAATGCGATCACCGGCATCGCCGTTCGGCAACAGCAGACGACGAGAACAGGTGCAACGCTGGCCGGAAGTAATAAAGGCAGACTGCACTATGGTGTGCACGGCGGCGTCCACGTCTTCCACCTGGGTCACCACCAGCGGGTTGTTGCCGCCCATTTCCAGCGCCAGTATCTTGCCGGGCTGGCCGGAAAACTGGTTATGCAGCAGGTTGCCGGTGCGCGACGAGCCGGTGAAGAAGAGGCCGTCGATCCCCGGATGTGCCGCCAGCGCCTTGCCGGTATCCACTTCGCCCTGTACCAGATTGAGCACGCCGGCGGGCAGGCCGGCCTGCTCCCACAGTTTGACCATTTCCTGCGCCACCATCGGGGTCAGCTCGGACGGCTTGAACACCACGGTATTACCGGCAATCAGCGCCGGTACTATGTGGCCGTTGGGCAAATGGCCGGGAAAATTATAGGGACCGAATACCGCTACCACGCCATGGGGCTTGTGGCGCACGAAGGCGCGGGCACCGGGCATGGGATTTTCTACCGTGCCGGTACGCTCGAAATAGGCTTTCTCGGAAATGCCGACCTTGCCAACCATGGCCGCCGCCTCGGTCAGGGTTTCCCACAGGGGTTTGCCGGTTTCACGGGCGATAATGCGGGCCAGATGTTCCTTGTGCTCGGTCAGCAGCTCGGCGTAGCGCTTGGCAATGGCCAGGCGTTGTTCAACACCGGTATCGGCCCAGGCCACGGCTGCGTCACGTGCGGCAGCAATGGCGGCCGCCACCTGCTCGGTGCTGGCGGCAGCACCCTGCCAGATCTCTTCATTCCTGGCCGGATCCAGTGAGACGAAGACGTCACCTTCTCCTGCCAGCCACTGGCCATTGATATATTGTACTGCTTCAGTCATCGATTCATCTCCACTACCCGGACGGTATCGCCGTCTTCCACCTTGAGCAAGCGGGCAACCTCTTCGGTTATCACCGCCTGGGCTTTTTCTTCATTAACTGCCAGATCCCCGATCAGCGCCCGGAAATCATCAAACCGGGTGTTGCTGATCAGATGCGTGCCGCTATCCACCGGCTCGCCGACATGCACCTTCAGCTGACGGCTGTTACGCACGGTACGGATTTGGCGCAAATCACATTCCACGCTGGGGCCCGCATCGAAGATGTCGACATAACCACGACAGGTGAAACCTTCTTCTTCCAGCAGTCGTACCGCCGGGCGGGTCTTGTCATGGGGTTTGCCGATGACTGCCCGGGCCTCTTTCGACAGCAGGTTGACGTAGATCGGGTATTTTGGCATCAGATCGGCGATAAAGCCTTTCTGGCCGATACCGGTCAGGTAATCCACCGTCGGGAAGTCCATGGAGAAAAAGTGCTCTTGCAACCAGTTCCAGAACGGACTCTTGCCCTGTTCATCGGACACGCCGCGCATCTCCGCCATCACCCGGTCATCGAACAGCTCGGAAAACTCGGCCAGAAACAGGAAGCGGCACTTGGACAACAGCCGGCCGTTCAGACCCTTGCGCGCCTGCTCCCGAAGGAACAGGGTGCACAGCTCGCTGACACCGGTGAAATCGTTGGTCAGGGTCAGGGTATCGACCACGTTGTAGATACCCAGCCTCGGCGAACTGTGCACCTGCTTGCCCAACAGATAGGTATAGAAGGGAGAAGACAGACCCACGGCCGCCTCCAGCGCAGTGGTACCCAGCACCTCGCCGGTGTCGCTGTCTTCCGCGACAAAGAAATACAGGCACTCGCCCTTGCCCGCCGGTCGACTGGCAAAAGAAGCGAGGGACTGATCTATCTTGTTTTGCAGTAATTCATCGTTCACTGGCAGCGAGGTAAAACCGTGGCCGGATTCAATGGCGATCTGCTTGAGGGTGGGGAAATCTCTCTGCTCGATGGGTCGAATCACCAACATGCAGAACTCCTTATCACAAAATTGACGACCAGAGCGAGGCGACTCTGCCCCGCTCTGAATTCCTGTCGTCGGAATAGTTTATCCGTTAACAACCCGGGCCACGGCGCGCTCGAAACGGGCCAGACCCTCAGCCACTTCTTCCTTGGTGATCACCAAAGAAGGAGCGAAACGAACCACGTTGGCGCCGGCAACCAGCACCATCAACTGCTCTTCCATCGCCGCCAGCAAAAAGTCACGGGCACGGCCCTGATACTGTTCGTTCAGCACGCAGCCCAGCAGCAGCCCCTTGCCACGCACCTGCTCGAAGCAGTGATACTTGGCATTGATGGCTTCCAGACCTTCCCGATACCAGGCTTCACGCTCTTTTACGCCCTGCAGTACCGTATCGGTGTTGACGGTATCGAACGCCGCCTCGGCCACCGCACAGGCCAACGGGTTACCGCCGTAGGTGGAGCCGTGGGTACCGACCTTGAGGGAAGCGGCAATCTTGTCGGTGGTCAGCATGGCGCCGATGGGGAAACCGCCACCCAGTGCCTTGGCGCTGGTCAGAATATCGGGAATGACATCCAGCCCCATGTACGCATAGAGATCGCCGGTACGGCCGACACCGGTCTGTACTTCGTCGTACACCAGCAGCGCATTGTGCCGATCGCACAGCTCACGTACCGCCTTGGCGAAGGCCGGATCCGGGCTGATGATGCCGCCCTCGCCCTGCAGCGGCTCCATCACCACCGCGCAGGTTTTATCGGAGATAATCGCCTTGAGCGCGTCCAGATCGTTGTAGGACACATGATCAACGTCGGCCGGCTTGGGGCCGAAACCGTCGGAATAGGCCGCCTGGCCGCCCACGGTCACGGTAAAGAAGGTACGACCGTGGAAACCCTGCTTGAAGGCGATGATCTGGGTTTTTTCCGCGCCGAAATGGTCGATGGCGTAACGACGAGCCAGCTTGAAGGCCGCTTCATTGGCTTCGGCGCCGGAGTTACAGAAATAGACCTTGTCGGCAAAGGTGGCATCAACCAGCTTGCTGGCCAGACGCAGGGCTGGCTCGTTGGTCATGACGTTGCTCAGATGCCAGAGTTTTTCACCCTGCTCTTTCAGTGCTCCAACCAGTGCCGGATGACAGTGGCCCAGACAGTTGACCGCAATGCCACCGGCAAAATCGATATACTCACGGTTTTGCTGATCCCATACCCGGGCGCCCTGGCCTCGGACCGGGATCACCTCGGCAGGAGAATAGTTGGGAACCATGACCTGGTCGAATACTTCGCGGGTGACTGCCATATCAGACATGCTTTGCTCCTCGAATACCGCAGCTTGCTCTGCGATAAAAGTTAAATCCATGTAAATTCGCAAGCATTATTGCAAACCAATGGTGACTTGTCTCTACATGACGCGAACATTTCAGTCATTTGTTCGGCGCATTTGAAAAATATAGTCATTGATATTGCATAAGCTCGCACTAAAAACGTCAGCCCGGCAATGAAGACGGACCCGGGCTGCATAAACGGGCAATTAAAAAAATTATCCGAAGACCACCCAAAGAAGGTGGAAACACCATTATTCCCGCTCTGCAGAACGCTGACGAACGAAAAACACTGATAGCCCCGATAAATAAAACTAATACCGGGAGCCGCCAGTAGAATTTCTAATACACTGCCGGCAACATAAAAGGAAGGCGCAAGGCTTAAATCAGTGCGAGGAAGTTGTTCAGCAGCCGGTGGCCGCCTTCGGTCAGGATGCTTTCGGGATGAAACTGCACGCTGTGCAGTGGCAGGGTGCGGTGTTGCATGCCCATGATTTCGTCCCGCTCGCCGGCCTCGTTCTCGGTCCAGGCGGCCAGCTCGAAACAGTCCGGCAGGCTGGCAGACTCGACCACCAGCGAATGATAGCGGGTTACGGTAAGTGGATCCGGCAAGCCGGCAAACAGCCCCTGCGCCGTATGACGAATGGCCGAGGTCTTGCCGTGCATCACCTGGCGTGCGCGTACCACCTGACCGCCAAAGGCCTGGGCAATGGCCTGATGCCCGAGGCAGACGCCGAGAATGGGCAGCCGACCGGCAAAGTGTTCGATGGCCATCAGTGAAATGCCTGCCTCAGTGGGCGTGCAGGGGCCGGGCGAAATCACCAGTCCGGCCGGTTGCAGGGCGGCAATCTCCTCCAGACCAATCTCATCGTTACGGCGTACCAGCACCTCTTGCCCCAGCTCGCCGAAATACTGCACCAGGTTGTAGGTAAAAGAGTCGTAGTTATCGATCATCAGCAGCATATTGAACTTATCTCTTTGATTTTAAAAAACTAACCAGCCAAACACTGCCTTGATACCCGTACTGAGACTTATATTTCATTTGATACCCTGTATCCGGAACCTCAACAGCACACACGAGGAGGCCGTATTCTCGCATCTATCCGGTTGGCGTCAAACTTCCGCGATCCGGACAGCACAATCCGTCGGTACGGCTTGAAGAGAGTGGAGTATGAGACCTACACCAGAACGCCGATTCGACTTACTCTGAAGACAGCGCCATCATTTTTTCATGAAAAAGACGCATTTCTTGATCCTCATCAATGCAAGTGGCTGCCTTTACCTTCGGACAAAGTTGCACCAAGTTGGTATAGTGTCTCAATCGGATACAAAAAAGACTATATATAACAATAACGGGTTAATAATGCTTAAGCGCTTTTTATGGTGGTTGCTGCTCGCATGGACAGTGCTGGCCGCCGTTCTCTGGGTGAGTAAAAAAATGTATGACAAAGGGCTGCAGCAGCAGGCCCTGAGCCGGCACCAGCACCTGATGAATGCCGCCAAAACCACGTTCCATGAACACCTGATGGTCGCCGTACAAAACACTCGGCTATTGTCCACCATGGCATTTGATCTGGGTTATCCTGATGCTCCCGCCGGCGAAAACCGGCAACGGCTGACGCAGGCGTTTATTAACAGCGCCAGCATCTTCGGTCGCTACGATCAAATCCGTATTATTGACTTGCAGGGGCAAGAGCGTATTCGCATCAACAATACCAATGCAGGGCCTGTTGCGGTACCCGAATCCGGACTGCAGAACAAACGGCATCGTTACTATATCCAGCAAGGGCTGAAACTGGCGCCCGGCCAGGTTTATCTGTCACCGCTTGATCTCAACACCGAGCAGGGTGAACTGGAAAAACCATTCAAGCCAACGATACGCCTGGTGGGCATGATGCAAAACACTCGGGGCGAACCCGCCGGGCTACTGGTACTGAACTTACGCGCCGCAGCCATGCTCAATCAGTTTATCGAGCTGTTTCCACAAGACGACAGGGCCATGCTGCTGAACGCCGATGGCTACTGGATGGTCAATCACGACTCGGTCAATGAATGGGGCTGGATGCGCGAACGCCCTGATCTGATAGCAGCGACCTGGCAGCCAGAACTGTGGCAAGAAATGCAAACCAACCGGCATGGTACGGCTAATATACAAAACAACCTGTTTAGTTATCTGTGGCTGGATATGGCCAATATCTACGAAAAAACGGTCGGTGGCCGCTATGCCAGCAACCTTGGTCTGATCAGCGATCTCTGGGCCTCTCAGTGGCTCATGATGGTACAGACCGCCCCTCGGCAATGGCAGTCTGGGGCCATTTATCTTCATCCCTGGTTCAAAGCGGCACTCGCCGGGCTTTTTATGATGGTGCTGGTAAAAGTGTACCTGTTGGTGCGCAATAAGCACCATGCTCGGGAAAAAGCTCGCCTTGAACAGATGCAATTGGAGTACTTCAGGGATCTTTACGAAAACGCACCTATCGGCTACGTCACCCTGGCAGAGGACGGCCGCATTTCCAATATCAACAAGCAGGCACTGAAATATCTGGGTTACCGGCGAGAAGAGCTGATCAATCGCTTAAAACTGATTGAACTGGTCGATAACGAGGTTCAGAAAGATGCGCCGGTATTACTGGAAAACATGTTTAAAGATGAAAAACATCATTTTCGCGTGACCATGAAAACCAAGCAGGGGGCCCCTCAGGTGATGTCTTGCAGTGTTTCATCCCGTCTTAATGATGAGCGTACCCTTGAGCTTAGCCGCTTCAGCATGCAGAACGTGACCGAACAGGCCCGACTGGAGCAACAGCTTCAACAACTGGCCTACAAGGATCCGCTCACGGGTGCCGCTAACCGCCGCCGATTTTATGAACAGGCCGAGCGAGAAATGATCCGCGCCAACCGAAACGGTTCACCACTAACGGTGTTAACACTCGATATCGATCACTTCAAGAAGGTGAATGACACTTACGGTCACGATGCCGGCGATGAAGTACTGATCGCGCTGGCTGAACATTGCCGGCTTGCCCTCAGGCGCACCGATATTCTGGCCCGTTTCGGCGGTGAAGAGTTCGTGATCCTGCTGCCCGACACACCACTGCAGCAGGGAGCGCACAAGGCAGAGCTGATTCGCAGGACCCTGGCAGAACTGCCGGTCACGGTATCCAGCGGAGCCGAGATCAGGTTTGCCGTGTCACTGGGCGTCGCCACCTTATCAAGCCGACATCAAGGTATTAAAGATCTGCTGCAATCCGCTGACGAGGCCCTTTATCAGGCCAAAAACAGTGGCCGTAACCGAGTATGTATGGCCGGCACACCAGAAAAGCCTGACTTGCTCGTAATCTGATCCCTTTGACAACGGGCCGATGCAGCACTGTTTTGCCGATTATGCGGACTTGATCCGGAAAATCACCACATACAGCAGTGGCACCACCACCAGGGTAATCACGGTGGCAAAGGCCAGACCGAACATGATGGTAACCGCCATGCTTTTAAAGAAGGGATCCATCAACAGCGGTGCCACCCCCAGTATGGTGGTCAATGCGCCCAGAAACACCGGCCGGGCCCGGCTGACGGCGGCGTCCACCACGGCGGCAAAGCCCGCCTTGCCGTCACCGATTTCCGCATCCGCCTGATCCACCAGCACGATGGCGTTTTTCACCAACATGCCAATCAGGCTCAGCAGGCCAAGAATAGCCATAAACTCGAACGGCACCTGAAACACCAGCAGGCCGACGGTGACGCCGATAATGGCCAGGGGCGCGGTCAGCCATATCACCAGGGGCTGGCGCAGGGCGTTAAACATCACCACCACCGCCAGTATCATGGCACTGAAGCCATAGGGCGCCGACAACAGCAGGCCTTCATTAGCCTCTTTCGAAGCCTTGTCTTCTCCATGCCATTCCAGCCGGTAACCGGGCGGCAGGGCCATGGCCTCAATATTCGGTCGCAGCCGCTCCAGCAGTGGTCCCGACAGCTCGCCCGGCAGCGGATCGGCCTGGGCCTTGATGGTAGGGAACCGGTCCACCCGCCGTATAATGGCGTCCACCCATTCCAGCTTCACCGCCGTGACCAGCTGACCGACCGGCACATACCGTTTGGCCGTAGGGCTGTAAACCTGCACGTTTTCCACCATGTCGGCACTGGCACGCTCGGCGGCCGGTGCCCGGGAGATGATGGGGATCAGCTGGTCTCCTTCGCGATACACCCCAATACGCTCGCCGCTGAAGGCGCGATTGATGGCCTGACTGATGTCGGTAAGGGTCAGCCCGGCCCGGCGGGCAGCCACTTCATCCACCACCGGGCGCAGCACCGGCACCTTTTCGCGCCAGTTATCCTGAATGGCAATGGCGCCCTCGTGCTGGGCCATGATGGCCTTGGCCTCTTCGGCCAGTTGGCGCAGCACCACCGGATCCGGCCCCATGAAGGCGGCTTCTATTTTCTTGCCACCGCCCCGGCCCAGCATGAACTTCCACACCTTGATGTCGGCCAGCGGATGACGCGCAGACAACTGCTGCTGCAGCTCGGCCACCATATCGGCAATCCGGGTGGGATCCTCTACATCCACCAGCAACTGGCCGTAGCTGGTGTTGGGATCTTCCGGTCCGTAGGTGAGCATAAAGCGCAGCCCGCCCTGACCGATAAAGCCGGTGACGTGAGTCACGCCATCCTGCTCTTGCACAAAGTCGCTCATGCGCGCCAGTTCCGCCTCGGTTTCCCGAATATCGGTCCCCTGTGGCAGATACATGTCTACCACAAACTGAGGCCGGGCCGACTCCGGCATAAAGCCCGGCTGCACCCATTTAAAGCCGAACACGGCACCGGCCAGCAGCGCCAGCAGCAGGCCGCCGGTCAGGGCGCGATGACGCAGGGCCGCACGCAGCAAGACGCGATAGCGCGCCAGCACGCTCGACTCGGGAACATCATTTGCCGACGGCGACACTTTCAGCAGCGCCACACAGAACAACGGCGTCAACGTGACCGCAAACAGCCAACTCAGCAACATGGAATAGAGGATCACCCAGAACAGGGAACCGGCGTATTCGCCCATGTCGGTGGGCGACAGGCCAATGGCGCTGAACGCCAGAATGCCCACGGCGGTGCCCCCCAGCAACGGCCATTGGGTGGCCTGCACCACGGCAACGGCGGCCCGGCCGGCCCGCTCGCCCTTTTGCATCCGCACCAGAATGCCGTCGGTCACCACGATGGCATTGTCCACCAGCATGCCCAGGGCGATGATCAACGCCCCCAGCGATACCCGTTGCATGGCAATGCCGTCGAGCTTCATGGCGATCAGGGTACCGGCCACCGTCAGCAGCAGCACGGCGCCCACGATAATGCCGCTGCGCAGCCCCATAAACACCACCAGCACCAGCACCACTATGGCCACCGCCGCCGCCAGGTTGGCCACAAAGCCGTTCACCGACTCCCGCACCGAGTCGGACTGGTAGGAGACTTCATTCAGCTCCATACCAAGCGGCCGTTCGCCTTCAAGCTCCATCAATCGGGCCCGTACCGCATCGCCCATATCCACCACGTTGCCGCCGGTCACCTGAGAAATCCCCAGGCCAATGGCCGGCTGGCCGTCGTATTTCATCAGTGCATGGGGCGGCTCGCTTTCGGCCCGGGTAATACTGGCCAGATCTTTCAGAAATACCACCCGATCGCCATCCTGGGAGGTCAACGCCAGGTTGCCCAGCGCCGCCACCGAGTCGGCCTGTCCGGTGGGGCTGAAATACACCCGCTGGGGGCCAATTTGCAGATCCCCCGCGTCGGTGATGACATTTTGCCGGCGCAGGGTCTGATAAATGCTGTCCAGGGATACATCCAGGCGGGCGGCCCGAGCGGCGGAGATTTCCAGATAAATAGCCTCCTGGGGTGCCCCCAGGGTGGCCACCCGGGCCACGCCCGATACCTGCAGCAGCTCCCGCTCCAGCCCCTGCAGGTAGTCCTTGATATGCTGCAGGGTAAAGCCCTCGCCGGTGACCGCAAAAAACAGTGCGTACACATCACCGAAGTCGTCGTTCACCACCGAGGGGCCCGCCCCCGGTGGCAGCTTGCGCTGGGCGTCGTTCACCTTGCGTCTGAGCTTGTCCCACACCTGCTCCAGCTCCCGGGTGCTGTGGGCAAAGCGCATGTCTATGTCCACCTTGACCAGGGAGTCGCCCATGCGCGACACCGAGGTCACTTCTTTCAGCTCCTGCAGTTGCTGCACCGCGTCTTCAATCACTTCGGTGACCTCTTCCGCCACCTGCGTCGGCAGCGCGCCGGGATACGGGGTGGAGATCACCGCCTGGCGAATGACAAATTCCGGATCTTCATAACGCGCCAGGCTCTGATAACTGATGTAACCGCCCACCAGCAACAACAGGCAGGCCATCCAGGCAATAGTGCGCCTGGCCAGGGTATGTTCGGCAATATTCACGGGAAGATCCTTGTTCAGGGAGTGGGTTGCAGCGGACGCACCCTGGTGCCTTCCCGCAACTGGCTGACACCGGCAGTGACAATGCGCTCGCCGTGATTGAGGCCGTCTTGTACCACCACGCTGTTACCCTGCACCCGGCCAAGGGTAACCGGCTGACGCTCAACCCGTTCACTCTCGGGGTTGACCTTCCACACACTGGTGTCGCCATCGGGGCCGGCCACCACCGCCTGCAGCGGGATCATGACCGGACCGGCTTCTGTTTGTTTCATCGCTGTTGGCAGCACGTCCACCGACATACCCGGCAGCAGGGTAAAGCCGGCCTCGGCGTCCAGCGCCAGTACCGCCTCGTAGCTCTGGGTCTGGGGATCGGCCTCGGCGGAGAACGACTTCAGCCGCACCGGCAGCGGCTGCCCGGGCTTGTCGGCAAACACCGCAACTCCTTCCACCTGCCTGGGGGCGGTACGCACCACCCGTTCGGGCACGCTAATCACGATTTCGAGGTTTTGGGTGTCCTGCAGACTCAGCACCGACTGCTTGGCCTGCACATTGCTGAAGTTTTCCACCTGGCGGCGGGTGATCACACCGGCGAAGGGCGCCAGCAGCCGCGTGTCATCCATGTCCTTTTTGGCCGCCAGGTAGCCCGCCCGGGCCACCTCCATGGCGGTGCGTTTTTGATCCACCTCGGCCCGGGCCACCGCCTGACTTTGCTGCCAGATGCGGTTAACCCGGTTAAAGTCGGTACGGGCCTTGCCGAATTCGGCCTCGGCCGAATTCAGGCGAATTTGGTAATTTTCTCCGTCGAGTCTGGCCACCAGCGCGCCCCGTTCCACCCGTTGCCCTTCTCGTACCGGCAGTTCCACAATACGCCCGGGCACATTAAAGGCCAGTTCCGCCCGCTGCACCGCGCGCACCCGGCCCGGAAAACGCAGGCTCGCCTCGCCGGCACCGGCACCTACCCGCATGATCTGCGCCGGCCGTACCACTTCTTCGCTGGCTACTGGCGGCACGTCCCGATCACAACCGGCCAGGCCGGCCAACAGCCCGGCTGCACTCAGCAGACCGAGCACTGCGTTTTTCCATCCCATGTTTCTGCCACTCTTGTTTGTTTGAGTCTGTTGTGGCCCCAACCGGCCCCAGGCGCTTTATTCAAGGTATAGTGTCGGCCAAAGTCCGCTTGCCAACAACGTCGGGGACACCCAAAATGGGTAATCATTTTTTCTTTTTTTACAAAGATATAAAACGGTATGGCAATCGACGACGATCATCTCACCACCCATTTTGGGCGAATATGGCCGGCGCATGTGGAGGCGCTGACCGAGTTGCTGATCCAGCTACGACAGCAGTTTGACGGCGATCTCGACCTGATGCTGATTCTTGGCATTATCGGCACCCGTACTCAGCCGGCACGCCTGGCCAGCGCCATGACCTATGCCCAGTTCACGGCACACGACCGGCCCACGCCCGTGAGCCGGCCCATCAATATTCAGTCGGTGGCAGAGTGCAGCGGCATCGCCCGGGAGACGGTACGCAGAAAAGTCGGTCGGCTGGAAAACATGGGGCTGGTCACCCGTGAAGCAAACGGCAACCTGCTGGTCACACCTCAAGCCACGGGAGAGCTAACCCCGTCCACCGAGGCCAGCCTGCGTTATATGGCGGTAATGCGAAAGCATTACGGTAATGAGGGCCAACACTCGTAATAAGTCGCATCAACACGCTTAGTGACACTCCGGCCTGCTGAATACGGTTCAGGCCGTGATTGCGCCCGGTTATCAGGCGCGGGTGACCGGGAAGGCGATCACCTGCTCCAGCCGTTCGGCACCGAGCGCCAACATGATCAGCCGATCGATGCCCAGCGCCACCCCGGCACAGTCCGGCAGCCCGGCTTCCAGCGCCGCCAGCAGATAGTCATCCACCGGCCGACACGGCAAGCCACGCTCGAGACGATCCCGGTTATCCTGCTCGAACCGGCGGCGCTGCTCGGCCGCATCACTGAGTTCATGAAAGCCGTTGGCCAGCTCTATGCCCTTGAAGTAGACCTCGAACCGCTCGGCTACCCGGTCATCGGTCGGGCTGATGCGGGCCAGTGCCGCCTGGCTGGCGGGAAAGTGGTAGACGAAACACGGCTCACGCTGGCCGATGCGAGGCTCGACTCCCAGTGCAAATAGCAGCTGCAACAGGGTATCTCTGTGCTCTTCACGGGCCACCAGATCGTCGGCTCCCAGGCCCAGACCGGCGGCACGCAGCTGATCCATCGAGCCGGTCAGCGGACACACCCCCAGGGTATCGATAAAGGCCTGCTGGTAGCTGAGTCGCCTGGGCGCACCGCCGCCCAGTACGACCTGCAGCAAGTCGGCCATTTCATCCATCAACCGGTGGTGATCGAAGCCGGGGCGATACCATTCCAGCATGGTGAATTCCGGATTATGCAACCGCCCGGATTCTTCATTACGGTAGGCTTTGCAGATCTGGTAGATGGCGCCACTGCCGGCCGCCAGCAACCGCTTCATGTGAAATTCCGGCGAGGTTTGCAAGTAGAGCGCCAACCCCTGTGCCATGCCGGGACCGACGAAGCGGGTCTCGAAATTGTCCAGGTGTACGTCGGTCACGCCGGCGCCGGCCAGGGTCGGGGTATCGACTTCCAGCACGCCACGCTCGGCAAAGAAGCCGCGGATCCGCGCCAGCAGGCGAGCACGCTGTTGTAAAAAAGGGAGGCTGGCCGTGGGGGGCCAGGCAATGGAAGTCATGTGCGATGTCATGTAAATAGCGCCCAAATAAGCGGATTTTACTCTTAAAATGGGCGCTTGCCAGCTTAACGGGCGCCTTTCAGCTCTATCTGGTTTCCTTCGGGATCGAACAGATAAACGGAGAGACCTTCACCTCCTGCCCCGTAACGCAGCACCGGTGCTTCGAAGATCACCCCGTTCAATGACAGATAGGTGCAGAGCTCATCCGCATCGAAAGGAGCGATGTTAAGACAAAAGTGATCCATATTGGCCTTGCACCGTTCGGGAGTTTCGCCATCTCCCCCCAGCGGCCCGCGAATATCGACCAGATCGATCAGCTGCGCTCCGGCCCGCAGTTGATAGAGGCCGATGTCACTTTTTTCCCGTTCCAGAGTACAACCAAGAATACGACAGTAAAAATCCAGCATCCGCGCCGGCTGCCTCACCCTCAGCACCAGATGATCCAGCCCCAGAATCTTGAACATAACGAAACCCTCCCTGCCAGGATGCTAACAGCATGGCGTAAAAGCGTACAAAATAACAGCACCATTGCGTTCGGGCGGCGGCCATGCCTCGCCGTTCATCGCCGGGGCCGGCCTGAGCCGGCTGATTAATTTCTTGAATAATGAGTCAGGATAGTTGCAAAAAGTTTTCGCACACCTACAATGCTGAAAACCGGGGGCCTAAGAAACCCCCGGTTTTTTTGTGCCTGTCACTTACTGAGGTAATACCATGCGTATCGAACAAGACTTGAAACTGGGCTTTAGCGATGTGCTGTTTCGCCCCAAGCGCTCTACTCTCAACAGCCGTTCTCAGGTAGAGCTGGGCCGCGAATTCGTGTTTAAACATTCAGGTCGTCGCTGGTCCGGTGTGCCGGTTATTGCCGCCAACATGGATACCGTGGCCACCTTTGCCATGGCCCGCTCTCTGGCCCGTCACCGGCTCCTGACCGCGGTACACAAGCATTACTCGGTGGCCGAGTGGCAGGCATTTGTTCAGGAAGAAGGCGCCGATGTACTGCAGAACGTTATCGTCTCCAGCGGCACCTCCGAAAAAGACTTCGAGAAGCTGCAGCAGGTACTGGCGTTGTCGGATGAGCTTGGCTTTATCTGCATCGACGTCGCCAACGGTTACAGCGAGCATTTCGCCGCCTTTGTCAGCAAGGCTCGCAAGCAGTGGCCAAAACACACCATCATTGCCGGTAACGTGGTCACCGGTGAAATGGTGGAAGAGCTGATCCTGTGCGGCGCCGATATCGTCAAGGTCGGCATAGGTCCGGGCTCCGTTTGTACCACCCGGGTCAAGACCGGCGTCGGCTACCCGCAGCTGTCGGCCATTATCGAGTGCGCCGATGCGGCTCACGGTTTGGGTGGCCAGATCATCGGCGACGGTGGCTGTACCTGCCCCGGCGACGTGGCCAAGGCCTTTGGTGGCGGCGCCGACTTCGTGATGCTGGGTGGCATGCTGGCGGCCCACGAAGAATGCGGCGGCGAGCTGGTCGAGCGCGATGGCAAGACCTTCATGAAGTTCTACGGTATGAGCTCTTCCAGCGCCATGGACAAGCACGCCGGTGGCGTGGCCAAGTATCGCGCGGCAGAAGGTAAGACCGTCGAGCTGGCGTTTCGCGGTCCGGTAGAAGACACCATTCAGGACATTCTGGGCGGCGTTCGTTCAACCTGTACCTACGTAGGTGCCCAGCACCTGAAAGAGCTGACCAAGCGCACCACCTTTATTCAGGTGCGGGAACAGGAAAACAACGTCTACGGAAAAGAATAAAAGCGGTAAGCGATAAGCTGTCAGCTATAAGAAAATCACCGTTCTATATAATAAACAACGGATGAGAAAGCAGAACCAGACACCAGAGCTCACAGACAAAAGGGTGTTGTTTGACTTACAGCTTAAAGCTGATGGCTTACGGCTGCGTTACAATAAAAAAGGCGCCAAAAGGCGCCTTTTTTTATTGTAACGTCCGAAGCTTACTTCACGCGGGAAACGTATTCACCGGAGCGGGTATCCACCTTCAGCACTTCACCAATCTGGATGAACAGCGGCACTCGTACTACGGCGCCGGTGGTCAGGGTGGCGGGCTTGCCGCCGGTGCCGGCGGTGTCACCTTTCAGGCCCGGATCGGTTTCCACCACTTCCAGCTCAACGAAGTTGGGCGGCGTCACGGAAATTGCGGCGCCGTTCCACAGGGTCAGGGTGCACACGTCCTGTTCCTTCAACCACAGCTTGGCATCGGCAACGGCTTTCTCGTCGGCGGCCAGCTGTTCGAAGGTCTCGTTGTTCATGAAGTGATAGAACTCGCCATCGTTGTACAGATAGGCCAGCTCCATATCCACCACATCGGCGGCTTCTACGGTGTCACCGGATTTGAAGGTTTTTTCCAGCATCTTGCCATTGAGCAGACGACGGATCTTCACCCGACTGAACGCCTGACCTTTACCGGGCTTGACGAATTCGTTTTCGACAATGGCACAGGGCTCGCCATCCAGCATAATCTTTAGGCCGGCACGGAAATCATTGGTACTATAAGAGGCCATTTTACCCTCGTGAGTTTGACAGAGTTGCAGAAAATGCCGGCAATGATACCCGTAAATGGGGGCGATTTACATATTAACTGGCAAAAAGAACTTGGCCAGGCCTTTACCTCTCCCGAGCAGCTGTTGCATTACCTGCAGATCGACGCGGCCCCCTGGCAGTCCGGCTTTCGGGCCCGGCAGCTGTTTCCGATGCGGGTGCCCCGGCCCTTTGCCGACAAGATGCGACCGGGCGACGCCCGGGATCCCCTGCTGCGTCAGGTGCTGCCCCTGGGCGAGGAATTCGAACAGGTACCCGGCTTCGTGACCGATCCGCTCGACGAGCACGACAGCGCCCTGCCCGGTCTGTTGCACAAATATGAGTCACGGGTGCTGCTGGTGGTGCGTGGTGGTTGCGCGGTGAACTGCCGCTACTGCTTTCGTCGCCACTTTCCCTACGCAGACAACAGCCCCGGCCGCGAAGGCTGGCGCGAGGCGCTGGACTATATCGCCGCTCACCCCGAGATCAACGAAGTCATCCTCTCGGGCGGTGACCCGCTGATGGCCAGAGACGATCACCTCGACACCCTGATCACCGGCCTGGAAGCCATCCCCCACCTGAAGCGGCTGCGCATTCATACCCGGCTGCCGGTGGTGATTCCGGCCCGGTTGACCGAGGCGCTGCAACAGCGACTCGGCCAAAGCCGGCTGCAGGCGGTGATGGTGCTGCACATCAACCACGCCAATGAAATTGACGATGAGCTGAGCAGCCGACTCGCTCCCTTGCGCCAAGGCGGCATTACCCTGCTCAACCAGAGTGTGCTGCTGGCCGGGGTGAATGATGATGCCGACGCCTTGTGCCAACTGTCGGAACGACTGTTTGAGGCCGGGGTGATGCCCTATTATCTGCATCAGCTGGACCAGGTTGAAGGCGCCGCGCACTTCGCGGTAAGCGACCGGCAGGCTACCGCCTTGCTGGCGGACATGCTGACCCGGTTGCCCGGTTTTCTGGTCCCCAAGCTGGTGCGCGAAATCGGCGGTGAACACAGCAAGACGCCCATCGATCTGGGTCTTGAACCGAACCGACATTAACAGACAGAAGGAACCGATATGCACGACTCCGTGACCGCTAAATTGAACGACACCCTGAAAGAGCTGTATCACCAGGCGATTGATGCCGACAAGAAACTGGCCGAGCTGCGCACGCGTGGCCAGGCTAAATTCAGCGCCGTATTGCGCCAGGACAGCCAGTTCATCACCCATGCGGATCATTTCATGCCCTATGTGGCCGAGCTGGCGGAAGAGCTGGAACTGCTGGCGACGGCCAGCGATGAGGAATATCAGGATTTGTTGTCACGCATGGTGCACAAGATCCAGCTGCTGGCCGAAACCCTCAGCCATTTTTCCCGGCTGTCTTGAGCTCTTGTCAATATCGCGCCGCCGGCTACTGAGCCTGGCGGTGCTTGAGCCAGCCGACCACCTCTTCGGCCGGCAAGATCTCGGCCACCGCATCGCCCTGCACCAGCAACGACTGCGCCATATTTTCAAGTATCTCAAGCTCCGCCGCATGATCGACACCGCAGCAAATCAGCGGTTGCTGCAGTACACCCGCCAGGGCAAACAAGGTTTCCAGCTGCCGGCGAGGCTCGCCCTCGCGTTCAATGCCGCTGCAGAAGGTGGCATCCAGCTTCAGCCAGCTGAGCGGGAGTTGCGACAGGGTTCCCCAGGCCGAACGACCACTGCCGAATTCGCTCAGCGCCATGCGAATGCCCGTCGCCCTGAGCGCGTTCATCACCTCCAGTGCCTCACGCGTATCCAGCATCGCCACGTTTTCATCGATATCCAGCACCAGTGCCTCGGCCGGCAGCCCGTATTGTTGCAATATCGGCACTATGGTTTGATCCAGCCCGGATCGAAACAGCGCCGGTGGCACCGTCAGGCTGACAAACACCGCAGGCCTGCCCGGTGTTTTCCACAGCGGTAACTGTCGACAGATCTGATGCAAAAACCACATGAACAGCCGTTCCGACAGGTGATATTGCTCAGTGACCCGCATCAGCTCTGTCGTTGGAATAATCCCGAATCCCGGATGATGCCAGTTCAACAGCGCCTGCAGCCCACGACAATCGCCGCCGGGCTTTTCTATCAGCGGCTGTAGCTGCAGACTCAAGCCGTTACCGTCCAGTGCCGCCGGCAGATCGATGGCCAGCTGCTGGCGACGCGACATTTCTTTCAGCAGAGAAGGGTCGAAAAACACATAGGGCAGCCGCTCTCGCCGACACAACTCCAGCGCCAGCTCCCCCCGGGCTCGCAAATCCACCAGGTTGTCCGCATCCGCCGGATACAGCACCACCCCCATAAGCGGCGTCAGGTAAAAATCATGGGCATCAATGGACACCTTGTCGGTCAGTGCCTGACGAAAACGGGACAGCTGCGCCCGCACTTCTTCCAGCGAGACCACACCCCGCCCCAGTATCACTATCCCTTCCTGCCGGGGCTGCGCAATGAACTCATGGGATTGCAGGCTCTGTTGCAGACGTTGACAGAAAGCCTGCAACAGACGATCCGCCACCTCGAATCCGAAGCGATGATGATGTTCGGCCAGATCTTTCAATTCCAGTACGGTCACACTGAAAGGCATTTTCTGTTCGATCATCGGTGCCATGCGTCGTTGCAGGGCAAAACGATTGGGCAACCCGGTCAGCGGATCCTGCAGTTGCTGAATCCAGTAATGCCGCAGCTCCCGAAACAACAACAGCAACAGCAGGGCCAGAGTAATAAACAAGCTCACTATCTGGATATGAAGCTGCTTGCCCAGTTTGCGATAAGCCTGGTCATACTCCGCATAAAATCGCACATTGCCATGCATGGTCGCGGTCACGGTACGAGACAGTGGCTCCAGATAGGGCGTCAGCTCGGTCAGAATGAAGCGATAATCCGGCGAGCCGGGTTGCAGCTCTGCCACCGCCCGTTCCAGCCCCCGCACCCGAGTATCGATCTGGCGAATCAAGAGCCACAGGTCGGGTCGATCGCCGAGAGTATCCTTGAACTGGCTGCTCAGCAGTATCGGGATTCGGCTCCAGAGAATATCGTAACGCAGCGCCAGTTCGTCTTTAGCGATGGCATTCGCCCGCAGCAAACGCACCGCATCCAGAAAACGGTCCATCTCCAGTTGCAGTTGCATCAGCGACCAGGGAACCTCGTAGGTACGTTGCTCCAGCACCGTATTGTGCTGGCGAATATCCATCAGGGTATGGGTGGCGCCACTGCCAAGAATGAGCATGCCCAGCAACAGCAGGCCACCAATAATCAGCTTGAAGGAATGAAGGTGGCCATATTGGTTATCCGCACGCAGAAATGAAGAAAAAAACGGTCTCATTCAGGCTCCGAATGCACACTGATGCTGCTGAGCTGCCAGGCCATGAAGTGCAGAAGATCGGCCTGCTGCACCTTGGGCACCCGATCGAAGGGCAGCATCAACCATAGCGGCCCCTTGTTACGGCGGCTCATCTTCTTGCCATCGTCCTGCCAGGCGAGAATGGGATTCAAGGGGCTGACTTGTGGCCAGTCGACGGCCACGCTGAAGCCGTTCAGGGCCTCCAGGTGCAGAGTAACCACCCGGCGATGACCGAACAGTCGTGTTACCAGCCGGTTCAGATCCACCCCCCGGTAGTGATGAGGCCTGCTCACCCAGGGATGGGCCGTGGTGATCTCGGCCTGAGGCATGGCCTGCAGCTCGCTCAGGGTAAAATCCAGTCGCTCATATTGCCGCTCATCGAGCCGCATATCTCCGAGCAGGGTCAGCACCACCGGTTCCGACGCCTGGGCCTGCCATGACCACAGCAGCAACATCAGTATTCTGCCCATCAGCTTCATTACCGCTTCTCCTTAACACCGACAGGCCGGACATCATCTTCAAGGGAATGACATCATGCCTCAAGCGAATACCATCATACCTAAATCATTGAGTCAGACCGAAGTGTAATTGATTAATAACACTGTTAATTGCGATATTTTAAGCATATAAAATTAAAAAACCGGGCACAGAGGCCCGGTTTTTGGATCATGGTCGGTTCAGCGACCAGGAAGTATCAATGTGATTCAGATCACATCATACCACCCATGCCGCCCATACCACCCATGCCGCCCATGTCCGGCATGGCCGGCGCGTCTTGCTTGGGCAGCTCGGTCACCATGGCTTCGGTGGTGATCATCAGGCCGGCCACGGAGGCGGCGAACTGCAGCGCAGAGCGGGTCACCTTGGTCGGATCCAGAATACCCATGGCCAGCATGTCGCCGTAGGTGTCGTTACCGGCGTTGTAACCGAAGTTACCTTCACCGTCCTTGATTTTGGAAACCACAACCGAGGCTTCTTCGCCAGCGTTGGTAACAATCTGACGCAGCGGAGATTCCATGGCGCGCAGGGCAACCTTGATACCCACGTTCTGGTCTTCGTTGTCGCCACGCAGTTCGGCCAGCGTGCTGGCAACGCGAACCAGGGCCACACCGCCGCCCGGTACCACGCCTTCCTCTACCGCGGCACGGGTCGCGTGCAGGGCATCGTCGACGCGGGCTTTCTTCTCTTTCATTTCCATTTCGGTGGCAGCACCGACCTTGATCACGGCAACACCGCCGGCCAGCTTGGCCACGCGCTCTTGCAGCTTCTCTTTGTCGTAATCGGAAGAAGAGTCTTCGATCTGCTGGCGAATCTGCGCCACGCGCGCTTCGATGGACGCCACTTCACCCACGCCATCGATGATGGTGGTGTTGTCTTTGGTGATAACCACGCGCTTGGCACGGCCCAGATCTTCCAGGGTGGCTTTTTCCAGCTCCAGACCCACTTCTTCGGAGATCACGGTACCACCGGTCAGGATAGCGATATCCTGCAGCATGGCCTTGCGACGGTCGCCGAAGCCCGGGGCCTTGACGCCGGCGACTTTCACGATGCCGCGCATGTTGTTCACCACCAGAGTGGCCAGCGCTTCGCCTTCGATGTCTTCGGCAACCAGCAGCAGCGGCTTGGATTGCTTGGCGACGCCTTCCAGTACCGGCAGCAGTTCGCGAATGTTGGAGACTTTCTTGTCAACCAGCAGGATGAAGGGGTCTTCCAGCTCGACGGTACCGGTTTCCTGCTTATTGATGAAGTAGGGAGACAGGTAGCCACGGTCGAACTGCATGCCTTCTACCACGTCCAGCTCGTCCTGCAGGCCCTGACCTTCTTCTACGGTGATCACACCGTCGGTGCCCACTTTTTCCATGGCTTCGGCAATCAGCTCGCCCACGGTTTCGTCGGAGTTGGCAGAGATGGTACCTACCTGAGCAATGGCCTTGGTGTCTTTACAGGGAACAGACAGGTTCTTCAGCTCGGCAACGGCCTGGATCACGGCCTTGTCGATGCCGCGCTTCAGGTCCATCGGGTTCATGCCGGCGGCAACCGCCTTCAGGCCTTCGTTAACGATGGACTGAGCCAGTACGGTGGCGGTAGTGGTACCGTCACCCGCTTCGTCGTTGGCCTTGGAAGCGACTTCCTTCACCATCTGGGCGCCCATGTTTTCGAACTTGTCTTCCAGCTCGATTTCCTTGGCAACGGACACGCCGTCTTTGGTGATAACGGGAGCACCAAAAGACTTGTCCAGTACCACGTTACGGCCTTTCGGGCCCAGGGTAACGCGAACGGCGTCGGCCAGGATGTTGACACCCTTGAGCATTTTTACGCGAGCGTCATTACCAAATTTAACTTCTTTAGCAGCCATTGTTCATATTCCTTGAAACTTGAAAGTAGATAAACCGGATGATTATTCGACGATAGCCAGAATGTCGTTTTCGGACAGGATCAGTACTTCCTGGCCGTCCAGCTTCTCGGTTTTCACGCCATAGCCTTCGTTGAAAATGACCTTGTCACCCACCTTGACGGACATGGCTTTCACTTCGCCGCTGTCCAGCGTGCGGCCATTACCTACCGCCAGCACCTCACCACGGGTGGACTTTTCGGCGGCAGACCCGGTCAAAACAATGCCTCCGGCTGATTTTGACTCGGCTTCAATACGCTTGATAATAACGCGATCGTGCAATGGACGAATGTTCATCGATAACTCTCCTGATGAGTGTTGTTACCTAGTGATATAAACGGCCGGCGGCCGCAAACTGTTATGCTGTCTCTCTATATGGGAGCGCATTCCCCCCCTTCAAGGGTTTAGGGTATAAATTTTTTTAAAAGCGCGACCGGCGACGGTATCATGGGCATCGCCTCTGCCAAGCAGGCTCATTCATTTCAAGAGATTTTTCGTGCTACAACACAACTCGCTGCTGACCTCCCCCATAGGCCCGCAACTGGCCAGAATGGCCGGGCCCATGGCGCTCGGCATTGTCGCCATTCAGGCCTTTAATCTGGTCGATATCTTTTTCATCGGCCTGCTCGGCACCGATGCCCTGGCGGCCATCAGCTTTACCTTTCCGGTCACCTTTGTGGTGATCTCGCTGGCCATGGGGCTGGGCGCAGGTTTGTCCGCCTGCCTGGGCCAGGCGCTGGGTGCCGGCAACCGGCAAGAGGCCGCCCAGTTCACCAGTCACAGCCTGCTGCTGGCGCTGCTGCTGGTCTGCCTGCTGGCCGGTTTGGGGGCCAGCACCATAGACCCGCTGTTCCGGCTGCTGGGCGCCACCGATGCACTACTGGTGCCGATCCACGACTATATGCTGATCTGGTATCTGACCATGCCGCTGCTGGTGCTGCCCATGGTGGGCAATGCGGCCATTCGCGCCACCGGCGATACCCGCACCCCCAGTCTGGTGATGCTGGTGGCCGGCCTGGTCAACGGCCTGCTCGACCCGCTGCTTATCTTCGGCATTGGCCCCTTTCCCGAGCTGGGCATCAGGGGCGCCGCCATCGCCTCGGCCAGCTCCTGGTTGATGGCCACTATCGTCGGGCTCTGGCTGTTGTGGCGCCGGGAGCAATTGCTGCTCTGGCCCTGGCTGCGGCTGGACAGGGTAGTGCCGCACTGGCGCCAGCTGTTGCAGGTGGCCATTCCCGCCTCCTTTACAAACCTGCTCAACCCGCTCACCACCGCTGTGCTGATGATGATACTGGCCGGGCTGGGCAAGGAGGTGGTCGCCGCCTACGGTGCCGCCTCGCGCATCGAGGCGCTGATGCTGATTGCCATGATGGCGCTCAGCTCGGTGCTGGCGCCCTTTATTTCCCAGAATACCGGAGCCGGCCTGCACGATCGCAGCCGGCAGGCCCTGCTGCTGTCGATGCGCTTTGCGCTCGGCTTTCAGCTGCTGGTGTTCGGCTTGTTGTGGTGGCTGGCCCCCTGGCTGGCACGCCAGTTTACCGACAGTGCCGAGGTAAGCCGGCACCTGACCTTTTATCTGCGGCTGGTGCCCTTGGGGTATGGTTTGCAGGGCTGCTTCATGCTGTTGGCATCGGCGCTGAACGGGCTGCGGGTATCGAGTATTTCACTGCTGTTCAACGCCATCCGGCTGTTCGGTCTGCTGTTGCCGCTGGCCTGGCTGGGCAACCAGTGGCACGGGGAAGCTGGTGTCTTTACCGGCATTCTGGTGGCCAACATGCTGGCGGGCATCATCGCCGGTGGTTTCGCCTGGCGGCGTTTCCCCTTTAAAATCAATCACCCGGCAAACTAAAGCGGTAAGCCATCAGCTGTCAGAAGTAAGCCAAGCTAAAACAGGCACTAACGCTGTCCCTGAGCCGTCTTACCGGGCTGGCCCTGGTATCTTTCTTTAGCTGATGGCTTACCACTGACGGTTTATACCAATCTGACTAAGTAACTGATCTGTTTAGCTTCTCTGTAAAGATCGAACGAAGGGTCTACTCCACCGACACGCTGCAAGCACCTCCATGTGGCGCTCAGCACATGACGTCCTGTCATGTGATGGTCGCTGGAGCAGAACCCTTCATCCGCCCCTCTGCTGCGGCGTCGCCTGTGGGAGCGCCCTGCAGACAACTCGGTGTTCCAGAAGAGGCAACAGAGAACGCCTCCCACGACCGTGAAATGCCAGGGACGGCATTTCCGAGCCCCCATGGGGCAGCTTGCTGCCGTATCTCTTTGTTGGGTAATGGACCGAATATCCAGTGAATATTCGCAGCCGTTACCCAGCAAAGATGGCGAGTCCAGTGGCGTGTCGAGGGAGGCGGCTGTGTTGCCTCTGAGCTCGGATTTAAAAATGATCAGATCTTTATTCAAATTGGTATTACAGCTGTTACTTATCGTCCTTACGCTGAAAGTCACCCTCAAAGGTGGTGCCTCCTTCACTTCGTTCCGAACCTTGTTCCGGGTGTCGGCCCAGTCGCTCCCGAGTCGTGCGGGTCTCGCTGTATTCATGATATTCGGCGGTAAAGGTGCGGCCCTGGTTGCCGCGTACATGTGCCTTGCTGATGAAGCGTTCGATCAGGACGGCACGTACCGGCGGCAGCAGCAGCAGCACGCCGCCCAGATCCGACACGAAGCCCGGCAACAGCAGCAAGACACCACTCAGGGCCAGCATGATACCGGCCAGCATCTCCCGCGCCGGGGTTTCGCCCTGGTTCACCTTGCGCTGGGCTTCCATCAGCGTCTGCAGGCCCTGAATACGCACCAGGCTGATGCCGACCACGGCGGTCAGCATGATCAGCGCGATAGTACTCCAGGCGCCGATGGCCGAGCCCACCTCGATGAATACAAAAATTTCCAGCAGGGTGGCGGCGACAAACATCCAAAAAATCTTACCCACTAAAACCTCATCTTCGCCTGCATTGGCGATGTATTGGGGAGAAACCATCAACATGGGGGCGAAGCGCGTTATTTTCAAATCATGCAGCGCGATGATTTTAGTCCGGAGCAAGGCTATAGTAGCCGTCACCCGGTGCTCTCTGCCGCCATTCAACTCACAAGGTGATTCATGTTGCGTATGCCGCTGTTATTGCTGACCACCGCCTTGATCGCGCTCCCGAGTCAGGCCGGGGTGCTGGACTGGCTGGGCCTGAGCCCCGAGCCGGCGGCATCACATTCCTCGTTTCTGCCGGTCGAGCAGGCCTTTGTACTCACCAGCAAGCAAACGCCCGCGGGGTTGCAGCTGGAGTTCGCCATGGCCCCCGGCTATTACCTTTATCGCCATCGGCTGTCGGTCTCCCCTAACAATGCCCGCTTCGGTGACTGGGCGCTGCCCGACGGCACGGCGCACGAAGACGAATATTTCGGCAAGACTCGGGTGTATTACCAGAGTCTTGCGCTGACCGTACCGCTACAGCAGGTGATGCCAAACGGCGAAGCCGAAATCCGTTATCAGGGCTGCACCACCGGGCTTTGTTATCCGCCCCAACAGGTCAGTATTCCGCTGGCGCCGCTGCGTTAATGAGGCGCCGCTGGATTAACCGATGAGCATGACCTTCGACAGTCACAAGATGAACGATGAGTACAGTGTAAGTAACCACGCCGCCGATAACCCGGCGTCGCCCTGGCACCTTTATCTGCTGCGCTGCCGTGATGGCAGCCTGTATGCGGGTATCAGCCTGGATCCGGTGCGCCGCTGCAAAGAACACAACCAGCAGGTTTCCCGCGCTTCCCGTTATGTCTGGTCCCGCCGCCCGGCGGAGCTGGTGTGGCAACGTGCCGTGGCCAGCCAGTCGGTGGCGCTGCAACTGGAATACCGCCTGAAGAAACTGAGCAAGACAGCAAAAGAAAAACTGTTGCAGGACGACAACGGCTGGCTGACGCTGCAGGCCAAAATAAAAACGGCGCCCTGAGGCGCCGTGGTTTGCTTGCTCTACCGCCTTACTCCGCTGTCGGAGCTTCGGCTACTGCTTCCGGCTGTTCGGCCGCCTTGATATCCAGCAGCTCGACTTCAAATACCAGCACCGCATTACCGGGAATGCTACCGGCACCCGACTCGCCGTAACCCAGATCGGCCGGGATAAACAACTTGTACTTGGAGCCAACGGACATCAGCTGTACGCCTTCGGTCCAGCCCGGAATCACCTGATTCAGCGGGAAGCTGGCCGGCTCGCCACGCTCGACCGAACTGTCGAAGGTAGTGCCATCCACCAGAGTACCGGTGTAGTGCACGGTCACCACGTCTTCGGCCGCCGGCTTGGCGCCTTCGCCCTCGGTCAGCACTTCGTACTGCAGGCCGGACTCGGTCACCTTGACGCCGTCACGCTTGGCATTTTCTTCCAGGAAGGTCTTGCCCTCTGCCAGGGTGGTCGCCGCCTGTTCCTGAGCCTGGGTTTCGATCAAGCCGTTGATATGCTCGTCATAAGCGGTCAGCGCGGTCTGAATTTCTTCGTCGCTCATCTGCCCCTTGTCGGTAAAGCCGTCTTTTACGCCCCGGAGTATGGTCTCGTTGTCCAGCTCGACACCCAGCTCCTGCTGTTTTTCCAGGGTGGAGCCGATGTAGCGTCCCATGGACAGGCCGATGGCATAGGCAGACTTGGCTTCAAAGCTGGTCAGCTCCGGTGCCGCTTCTACTGCCGCCGGGGCAGACGCCTGCTCTTCTTTACAACCACTCAGACCCACCAATACCGCAGAGGCCAGCAAACTGACTTGTAACAGTTTTTTCATTATTCACTCCAGAACAGGGGAAAAACCCCATGGAAAATGAGATGCTTATCAATCCGAACCTATACTACCGTTTCAAGTTGCCGATGCGAAAGCCCAAGCTCATAAAAATGCCCGCCAGCCTGCTGCTGATGACAATGTGTGTCACATTTATGCTGCTCTTCGGCTGCGATACAGGTGATACGGCGGTGAGCCAGAGCCGTTATGCCAAGGGCACCGTGCTGGCAGCACAAACCAGTGCCGATGGGCGCTTTACCCTGGTCGCCAGCGGCCCCAGCCCGGTACAGGTATGGCAACGCGGTCAGGAGCAACCGCTTTACCGCTGGTACCAGGGCGAAAGCACCGACGATATTCTGCTGCTGGCCATTTCTCCCGACAGTCACAGTGCGGCCACCGCCAGCCTGGACACGGTGGCCGTGTGGTCGCTGCAGAACGGCCGCAATCTCGGTTTCTATCAGCTGAATCACTCATTACGTGCGCTGGCGCTGGCCAACGATGGCCGCAGTCTGCTGCTCGGTTATCACAACGGCGAGGTCGAATATGTCGATCTGCAGAGCGGCCGCCGGCTGGTATTCATGGGCCACCGGCTCGAGGGCGAAAACAGCCGCATCAACTCGGTAGACTTGTCCGCCAACGGCCGTTACGCCATCAGCGCCAGCCAGAACGGCCGAGTCATGTTATGGCAAACCGACGACGCCGCCATTCTCGGTCGCTGGCAACATGAAAATAGCGTCAGTCTGGTGCGTCTGGACGGTGAAGGCCGCCTGGCCTTCAGCGCCGATGCTCAGGGCCAGGGTGAGCTGCACCGCTTGCCGTCGGGCGAACTTTATTCTCGTTTGCAGGTGCCTTACCGCGGCCAGACCTTTATCAGCGCCCGGCTGGATTCGGCCAGCAATCGACTGTTGACCGGCAGCACCGCCCGTCGTCTGGAGCTGTGGCAACTGGACGATGGCCAACACCTGCAACAGTGGGAAGTCGGCCTGCATACCAAACTGCGTCCCGCCAGTGCCATGGTTTATGATGTGGCCTTTATCGATCAACAACATGTTTACAGCGTCAGCTCCGCCGGCCTGGGTGAAACCTGGGACATAGTTCAGAGAGAACAGAATCATGAATGAAGACATACTGTACCGCCTGGATCAGCTGGAAACCCGGCTGGCCTTTCAGGACGACACCATAGAGCAACTGAATCGGGAGATTACCGCTCAGGGCACCGAAACCGCCCGCCTCAAGGCCCAGCTCAGCCTGATGGTGAAAAAGCTGAAAGAACTGCAGCCCGGAGAAGTCGCCGATCAGGCAGACGAAACGCCACCGCCGCATTACTAAAAGCGTGAGGAGTAAGGGGTGAGGAGTAAGACAACAAAAAAGGCGCCGAGGCGCCTTTTTTACTGCCAAGCCGAAGCTTAGTGCTTGTGACCGCAGCAACCGCCTTCATGGTCGTGCTCGTGGTCATCATGACCATGCTCGCCATGTACGTGGCCGTGCGCCAGCTCTTCTTCGGTCGCTTCACGCACTTCGCGTACCACGCCCTTGAAGGTCAGGGTCATGCCGGCCAGCGGATGGTTACCGTCCACCTTGACGTATTCTTCCGCTACTTCAACGATGGTCACCGGGCGGTGGCCGTCATCGGTCTCGGCCACGAAGGTGTCGCCTTCGGCCACTTCCATGCCGTCGAACAGCTCGCCGGGTACCGACTGTACCAGGCCATCGTCGCGCTCGCCGTAAGCCTGCTCGGGGCTCAGGGTCACGTCGAAGTCTTCGCCAACGACCTTGTCGTTCAGCACCGCTTCCAGACCGGCCACCAGGTAGCCGGTACCGTGCAGGTATTCCAGCGGCTGCTTGCCTTCGGTGGAGTCGAGGATGTCACCGTTGATGTTGGTGACGGTAAAGTCCAGCGTAACCACGCTGTTTTCGGATACTTTCATGGGAATAACCCTGCAGGTGAATTTTGCCATAGCATACAGGATGGCAAGTCGGGATGAAATGCAACGGCCACACAAGTGCCCCTCGTTGTGACCGCCGTGCGTCGTCGTTTATTCCGGCTTGAACACGCCGATCACATCGCCACCACCGGCTTGCCTGACCTGGTCGTCGGTCTGGCTCTGGGTGTGGCCGCAGCCGACACATTCGACTTTCTCGACACCGTGCTCCATATACAGCATCATGGTGTCCATGGCCTTACAGCGGGGGCAAACGGCCCCGGCAATAAAGCGCTTTTTACGACGGGTTTCCATGGTTTTACATCCTGAACGACAAACCTGACCCCGAATTCTCCGCCAAAAATGAACCTACTACAATGACCACAACCGCCCATTACAGCATTCATCATCAGCTTCTTGATCTACCTCACTTGGTGCCGGGCAAACGCCAGCGTCACATCAAGGGTGTGCTGCTGCTGATGCACCAGGGCGCCGGGCTGCTGCAGCTGGGCCGCCATTATTATCCGCTGGTCGAGGGCGAAGCCGCCTTTCTGCCCGCCGATACCCTGTTTGCCTGGCATGGCTTTGCCCACAGCCGACTGAGCCGGGTCGAGCTGTCGCCCCGGCTGGAACAGCCTACCCAGGCCGGCAGGTTGACCCCCTCGCCCCTGCTGAACGCCATTGCCGGCCGCCTGGCCGACTGGCCGGGCGAGCAAGACTGGCAAGGCGCCCATGGCCGCCTGTGTCGAATACTGCACGACGAGCTGCAACTGCAGACGGTACTTCCCGTGGCATCGCAACCGCCGTTGCAGCAGTTGGTCACCGACAGTCCCACCGGCTTTACCCTGGCATCAACGCAACAGGCCGAGTTTCGCCGCCATTTTGGCTGCGATGCAGACAGCTTTCGCCGCCAGTGCGCGCTCTTGCTGGTGCTGCGCGATCTGGCCAAAAGCCCGAATCTCGAACAGTTGGTGCAGGGTTATGGCTTTACCTCGGTGCCGCAATTTGAACAGGATTGTCGCCATTGGCTGGCACCCCCCTGTCATCGGAGCGGTAAAACCGGGTAAAATGCCGTTTTTGTCACAAGTCAGGATCCTATGATCACCCTCAACCAGATTGAACTACTTCGGGGCGGCCGCCCCCTGTTAAAAGATGCCAACGCCACCATTCACGGCGGCCAGAAAGTGGGTCTGGTGGGGAAAAACGGCTGTGGCAAATCCACCCTGTTCGCCCTGTTCAAGGGCGAGCTCGGCATCGACAGCGGCCAGTTCAATCTGCCCGCAGACTGGCAACTGGCCAGCGTGGCCCAGGAAACCCCGGCACTGAGCTGCTCGGCGCTGGATTACGTAATTGACGGCGACCGGGAATATCGTCGTCTGTGCAAAGAGCTGGTGCAGGCAGAAGACCGCCACGACGGCATTGCCATCGCCGAGCTGCACGGTCGGCTCGACATTCACGGCGGCTACCATGTACATGCCCGCGCCGCCGAACTACTGCACGGTCTGGGCTTTTCCAACGAGGCCCAGGGCCGCCCGGTCAGCGCCTTTTCCGGCGGTTGGCGCATGCGTCTCAACCTGGCCCAGGCACTGATTTGTCGTTCCGATCTGCTGCTGCTCGATGAGCCCACCAACCACCTGGATCTGGACGCGGTGATCTGGCTGGAACGCTGGCTGAACAGCTATGAAGGCACCCTGATCCTGATTTCCCACGATCGGGACTTTCTCGACGCCGTGGTCAACCGGATCATCCACATCGAAAACAACCAGCTCAACGAATACACCGGCAATTATTCCGACTTCGAGCGCATGCGGGCCGAGCAGCTGGCCTTGCAACAGTCCATGTTCGAGAAACAACAGCGCGCGCTCAGCCACATGCAGGACTACGTGGATCGCTTTCGCTACAAGGCGAGCAAGGCCAAGCAGGCCCAGAGCCGGCTCAAGGCCATGGAAAAAATGGAGCGCATCCTGCCGGCGCACGTAGACTCGCCGTTCAGCTTCAGTTTCCGCGCCCCGGCCAGCCTGCCGATTCCCCTGATCGCGATGGAGAAGCTGTCTGCCGGCTACAACGGCAAGGCCATATTGTCCGACATCAAGCTCAACCTGGTGCCCGGCTCGCGCATCGGTCTGCTCGGCCGTAACGGCGCCGGCAAGTCGACCTTTATCAAGCTGCTGTCCGGCGAGCTGACGCCGATGTCGGGCAAGCTGGAAGCCAGCAACGGCATCTCCCTCGGTTATTTTGCCCAGCACCAGCTGGAAAGCCTGCATCTGGAAGAGTCGCCACTGACTCACCTCGCCCGACTCGACCCCAAGGCCACCGAGCAGAGCCTGCGCGATTATCTGGGCGGTTTCGACTTCAGGGGCGATCAGGTCAAGGATCCGGTCGGTCCCTTCTCCGGCGGCGAAAAGGCCCGGCTGGTGCTGGCGCTGATCGTCTACCAGCGCCCCAACCTGCTGTTGCTGGATGAACCGACCAACCACCTGGATCTGGACATGCGCGAAGCGCTCACCCTGGCGTTGCAGGTGTTCGAGGGTGCCATGGTTATCGTGTCGCACGATCGCCACCTGCTGCGCGCCACCACCGATGAGTTCTATCTGGTAGATAGCGGCCGGGTACAGCCGTTCGATGGCGATATCGAAGATTACCATCAGTGGCTGGTGGCGAAGGACAAGGCGGCCCAGCCGGAGTCGACCAGCAGCGCCGGCGACAATTCGGCCCAGAATCGCAAGGCGGAAAAACGCCGTCAGGCCGAGCTGCGCCAGCAGACCCAGCCACTGCGCAAGGCCATCAGCAAACTCGAACAGCAGATGGAGCAGTGCCAGCAACAACTGGCCGATATCGAGCAGAGCCTGGCCGACCCGGACATTTACGCCGCCGAGCAAAAAGCCAACCTGCAGCAACTGCTGAAGGCGCAAATCCCCTTGCAGCAAAAACTGGCCGAGGTGGAAGCCGAGTGGCTGGAGTTGCAGGAGCAACTGGAAGAGCTGGAGCAGGCATGATGCTGCCCGGCGCCGACCAGCTCTGGCAGTTCAGCGAACAGCATTATGCTCGCCCCGGCGTGGCTCAGGCCTGCCTGCAACTGCAGGACGAACACGGCGCCAACGTCAATCTGCTGCTGTTGCTGTTGATGCTGGAAGAACGCGGGTTAGGGGTCGATCCCACCCATTTCCTGCCCCTGTTGCAGCAGCGCCAGGGACTATTCAGCCAGTGGCGCGGGCTGCGCCGCCGGCTCAAATCCCGGCTCGACAACGAAGATTATGTGCAGCTGTTGCAGCATGAGCTGGAGCTGGAACGCTGGCAGCAACAGGAGCTGCTGCGAGTGCTGGAACAGCATCCGCCCCAGCCCGGCAGCGGCTGCCTGCTGACCTACCTTACCCTGTTGCAGGTGGCCGATGCGCCGCTGTGGCAGCTTAAACTCGCCGGTTAATACGGACACCTTTCATGCTTAGCTATCGTCATGCCTTTCATGCCGGCAATCACGCCGATGTCATCAAACACGCGGTGCAGGCCCTGATCCTCGAGGCGCTGTGCGTCAAGGACAAGGGTTACAGCTACATCGACACCCACTCGGGTGCCGGCGGCTATGCCCTGGATCACGAGTGGACCCAGAAAAAGGCGGAATACCTGGGTGGTATAGCGCCGTTATGGCAACAACGCCGCAAGTGGCCGCAGCTGGCCGGTTATTTTGCCGCCATCGAGGCCATGAACCCGGGTGATGCGCTCGACTTCTATCCCGGCTCGCCCAAGGTGGCGGAGCACTTTCAGCGGCCGCAAGACAGTCTGACGCTGATGGAGCTGCATCATAACGAGGTGGACCTGTTGCGCCAGAACATGGGCCCCGAGGCGGCCATTCATCACCGCAACGGCTTTGAAGGGCTGCCGGCATTGCTGCCGCCCACGCCCAAGCGTGGCCTGGTGCTGATTGATCCGCCCTACGAGCTGAAGGATGATTACCAGACCGTGGCCACGACCCTGGCCAAGGCCCACAAGCGCTGGCCCATCGGCATCTATGCCATCTGGTATCCGCTGCTGGCCAAAAACGTGGATCGCAGTGGCGCGCTCAAGGAGGCGTTGGCCAACTGTGGCTTCGAGCAGGTATTGTGCGCCGAGCTCAGCGTCAGCGCGCAAGCCGACGACTTCGGCATGTACGGCTCCGGCATGATAGTGCTGAACCCGCCCTGGAAGCTGGATGAACAGCTGAGCGAGCTGCTGCCGCGACTGAAAGACACCCTGGCCCAGGACAAGGCCGCCGACTGGAAACTGGAGTGGCTGAAGAAAAGCGATAGCTAAGAAACTCTCCCGACTGAAACAAGCTTCAGAAAGGAGAGCGAAGGGCCCGCTCCGCCGACTCGCCGTAAATACATCCGTGTAGGCTCAGCCGCGCCATCCTTGGCGCGAATGGTCGGCTGAGCAGATCCCTTTGCCCTCCCTGATGCTCCTGCGTCGCCTGTTGGCGTCGTCTACAGACAACTCGGTGCTCGAGAAGAGGCAACAGAGATCGACTACCACGACCGTGAAATGCCATGGAAGGCATTTCCCGAGCCCTCAGGGATGAGTTTATGGCGTGTCGTGGGAGGCGGCTGTGTTGCCTCTTTGCTACAGTATGGCCAACAAAAAAGCCGGTAAGGTCGTCAACATGACAACCTTACCGGCTTTTTCATTTCTGCAGTTTACCAAGACTCCGGTTTACTGGTTCTTGTTCAGTACCGGGCAGGCGTACATCGACAATACCAGATCGCGTAATTCGGCCGGAATTCGAGCCATATGCAGCTCGAATGCCTCGGCGGCAGCGGGATCCACCTGAGCAGTCTGGCCGGCGGCCAGCAGGTTATTCGGAAAAAGGTGATAGTTGGCATGGATCTGCCGATCGATGGCCGTCGCCAGTTGATCCGCATTGTCGAACTCGCCACGCACCGGCTCGCCAAAGCTCACGTGAACCCGCCCCTTCTGGCCGACGATACCCTGCACTATGCTCTGTACGTCTTCGAACTCGCTTTTCTCATAGGCGCCATGGGTCGCCTTGGCGTAAAGCTCGCGTGCCTTGGCAACATCACCGGGATCGTATTCGTATGAGATGGAAACCGGCACCAGATTCAGGCTCTTGATGTAGTCGTCGAAGGGAATTTTCTGCCGCTTGCCTTCCATGTAGAACATCTTGAGGATGGCCGGATCGGTTTTATCGTTACCGTCCTTGGCGCGCCCTTCTTTCTGGGCAATCCAGATGGAATGGCCGTCGTCGAGGGAGTGGCGCAGGTAGGCCGACAGTTCGCTGAACGCCTTCATCATTTCCCGCGGGCCCTTGGCCGAACGCTTGACGATAAAGCTCTTGTTCAGCTTCATCAGCTCGGCGGCACAGGGCTTGCGCAACAGGTTGTCGCCGATGGCGATGCGTACCGTGTCCAGGCCGTTGGTGTGCAGGCCCCAGTTGACGAACGCCGGATCCAGCGCAATATCACGATGATTGGAAATAAACAGATAACCCTCGCCCGGCTTGAGCTTATCCAGACCGGAATAAGTGACGCCCGAGGTGGTGCTCTTGATCATCTTTTCCATGTAGGTCGCCACTTCCAGCTGGATCTGGCGAACGCTGTCGAGCTTGCGCCAGCGCCAACTCAGATACAGGCGGATCAGCGCCTTGACGAGGGGGCCACCGATGCCGCTAAGGGTGGAAAAACGGTATTTGGCGATGGCACCGATAAATTCGTCGTCGCGGATCAGCCGTTGAATAGCACCGGCAACTTCGTCGTCCCGGTAGGGACGAATATCTTTAAACAAATCTGTGTCTGAAACCATGACAATCTTGGGGTCCTGGGGCAAAAAACGCCCAGATTTTACACCCTTTGGCGGCAAACTCTAAGGATAATGCGTAAAAACCGCCTTAACGCCAGATCATCAGCACACTGGCCGCGGTCAATATGGCCATCACCAGATTAAAACGCCGCCAATCCTGCGGCGTATGCAGCCAGCGGCGCAGATGAATGCCGAACAAGGCCCAGACATGGCCGGTGATAATGCCGAACAACAGAAATATCGCCAGCACCCCGATAGCAGAAGCCCAGTACTGCTCGCCGGCCAGGGTAAAACCGCTGATGGCCGACACCGCCATCAACCATGATTTGGGATTGAGAAACTGAAACAGCGCCCCCTGTCGCCAGTCCATGCCCGACGCGCTTACGCCGGCCACGGGCGGGCTGGCGCGGCCAATTTTCCAGGCCAGCCATAGCAGGTAACCACTGCCAAGAATCTTGAGCGCCCATTGCAAGGCCGGCCACAACAGAAACAGCTGCCCCAGCCCCAGGGCGGTGAGCAGCATCAGCAGCTGCAGGCCGAGCATAATGCCCAACAACAGCTTGAGGGTGGGGCCATAACCGAAGCGAGTACCGGAGCTGGTAAGCAACATATTATTGGGCCCCGGCGTGCCACAGGCAGCCAGGGCAAAGCCGGCGGCGGAGCCGAGCAGGGCGAGATCCATGATGTACTGGTCAAATAACGGTTGAAGAGCCTTGTTTTACTCGATTTTCTGCTCGGCGCCCAGTATTTTATCCGCTCATGGTTTTATCGACTTATGGTTTTATCAACATTAATACCGTCCCGGTGGCGTGCCACCCCAGTGTAATAACAGGACACTATGATTCACCCCAGCCGCTTTCATTCCCCCTGGTGGGCCCGTAATCCGCATGTGCAGACCATTATGGCCAAGTACCTGCATCGCTCGCGTATCGACACCCGCCGCGAACGGCTGGAGCTGCCGGACGGGGATTTTGTCGATCTGGCCTGGGCACTGCCGATGCTGAACGAACACCGGCCGCTGGTGCTGCTGTTTCATGGTCTGGAAGGCTGTGTCGAGTCTCATTATGCTCGAGGCATGATGGCGGCCCTGCACCAACAGGGCTGGCAGCCGGTGCTGATGCATTTTCGCGGTTGCAGCGGCGAACCCAATCGCTACCTGCAGGCCTATCATTCCGGCGCCATTGAAGATCCGCATTATGTGCTGGAGCTGCTGCGCCAGCGCTATCCGGAACGGCCGATAGCGGCCATCGGCTATTCGCTCGGCGGTAACATGCTGATCAACTATCTGGCCGAGCACAAGCGTCATCCCTTGTGCGCCGCCGTGGTGATATCGGCTCCGCTGCAGTTGTCGGCCTGTGCCGATCGCATCAACTCGGGTTTTTCCCGCTTCTATCAGCGCTATCTGCTGGGCCGAATGAAATTCAACTGGCAGCAGCGGCTGCGCCGTCATCCCCATCATCGCTGGCAGGGCAATCTTGCCCGCATCAACAGCCTGCGCGAGTTCGATGACAAGGTCACGGCGCCGATACACGGCTTTAACGATGCCGAAGATTATTACCACCGCTGTTCCGGTCTTTACAAGCTGTCGAAGATCAGCACGCCGACGCTGATGATCCACGCCGCCGACGATCCCTTCATGAACGATACGGTGATCCCCGACGCCAGCGAGCTGCCGCCGGCGATCACCTATGAACTGAGCCGCACCGGCGGCCATGTCGGCTTTATGCATGGCCAGCCCTGGCGCCCCCGCTACTGGCTGGAACAGCGGGTGCCCGAGTGGCTCGCCAAACAATGGCCCCCCTATCAGGAAAAAGCATGATTATTCCATTTACCGAATTGAGCGAAGACACGCTCAATAATCTGATCGAACAATTCGTACTGCAGGAAGGCACCGAATACGGCGACCGGGACATCTCGCTGAATGAAAAACTTATACAGGTTAAACAACAACTTAAATCTGGCGATGCGGTCATTGTCTACAGCGAGCTGCACGAAAGCGTTAACATAGTACCGGCGGACCGGTTCAATCACAAACCTTGACCTGCCCCCGGCCCACTGCGTATAAACATTCACAGTTTAATCAATTTCAGGGTTCCTTATGTCTGCCAAGCACCCCATTATTGCGGTTACCGGCTCCTCGGGTGCCGGCACCTCGACTTCTACCGAAGTCTTTCGCTCCATGTTCGCCCAGCTCGGGGTCAAGGCCGCCATGCTCGAAGGGGACAGCTTTCACCGCTATACCCGTCCGGAGATGGACGTGGCGATTCGCCGTGCCCGGGAGCAAGGCAGACATATCAGCTATTTCGGACCGGAAGCCAACGACTTCGAGCTGTTAGAGCATTTTTTCAAGGAATATGGCAATACCGGCGTCGGTCAGTTTCGTCGCTATCTGCATACCTTCGACGAAGCGGTGCCCTTCAATCAGATGCCGGGTACCTTTACCCCCTGGCAGCAACTGCCGGAAGACACCAACCTGCTGTTTTACGAGGGGCTGCACGGCGGCGTGGTCACCGAGGAGCAGAATGTAGCGCAGCACGTGGATCTGCTGATCGGCATGGTGCCGATCGTCAACCTGGAGTGGATCCAGAAGCTGATCCGCGACACCGCCGAGCGCGGTCATTCGCGGGAAGCGGTCACCGACTCCATCGTGCGTTCGATGGAGGACTACATCAATTTCATCACCCCCCAGTTTTCCCGCACCCACATCAATTTTCAGCGGGTACCGACGGTGGATACCTCCAACCCGTTCAGCGCCAAGGTGATCCCCAGCGCCGACGAAAGCATGATGGTGATCCGTTTTCGTGGCATCAAGAACGTCGACTTCCCCTATCTGCTGGCGATGATCGACGGCTCCTTCATGTCCCGACGCAACACCATAGTGGTGCCCGGCGGCAAGATGGGCTTTGCCATGGAGCTGATCCTGCGCCCCATGCTCGAGCGATTACTGGAAACCGGCAAGATCCGTTAACCAGACTACCTCTGTCGCCGACCGGATGGCAGCATAAAGAGGCAACAGAGTTGCCTCCTCCGACACGCTTCAAGTACGTCCATGTAACGCTCAGCACATGACATCCCTGTCATGTGACGGTCGGCTGAGGCACCCTCTGTTACCTCTTCTGGAACACCGAGTTTCCTGCAAATGGCGCCAACCGGAGACGCCGGTGCCGGAGCATCGAGGAGGGCAAAGGGATCTGCTCCGCCGACCTTCTGTTTCAGGGATGAAACAGAGAGCGTACATGGAGGTATTCACAGCGGGTCGGAGGAGCGGGCCCTTTGTCCGACTCTCCTTGATTACTCAGGCGTTACGGATCTCAAAGGAATGCTCGACGGTGACCGCCTTTTCCAGCATCTTCATCACCGAGCAGTACTTGTCCATCGACAGCTCGACGGCCCGGGCCACCTGCTTCTCGGCCAGCTCCTGACCGCTAACCACAAAGTGCAGCCGAATGGCGGTAAAGACCCGGGGCGGATTCTCTGCCCGGTCAGCGTCCAGCTCCACGTAACAGCCGGTAACCTGCTGGCGTCCCTTTTCCAGAATGGACACCACATCGATGGCGCTGCAACCACCGGCGCCCAGCAACACCGCTTCCATCGGGCTGACGCCCTCGCCCGGGTTGGTGCCATCCAGCACTATCTTGTGTCCAGACTCGGATAACCCCTCAAAACGCATTCCTTCCAACCAGGTAACCTTGGCTTTCATAACATTTCCTCGCTAAAAAACCGCATATTAACCTATCACCGAAAAGACAACGAGCAGGATAAAAACTCCAAGCCTCTTGATGGTAGGCCACAAGCCTTTTATGCTAACCGAATTATTTACACCACAAGACAGGCAGCCTGCTTGCAAGGCGTTCAGCCCGAGTCAATCAAGAGGAAAACCCATGGTTATTGGCAAGCCCCAAAGTGACCCTACCCTGGAATGGTTTTTGTCACATTGCCATATTCATAAATATCCGGCAAAAAGCTCCCTGATCCACGCGGGAGAAAAAGCCGAAACGCTCTATTACATCGTCAAGGGTTCGGTTTCCGTGCTGATAAAAGATGAAGACGGCAAGGAAATGATCCTGTCTTATCTGAATCAGGGTGACTTTATCGGTGAGCTGGGGCTGTTTGAAGAAACGGATAATCCACTGCGTACCGCCTGGGTTCGTGCCAAATCTCCCTGTGAAGTGGCCGAGATTTCCTACAAGAAGTTTCGTCAGCTGATCCAGGTGAACCCGGAGATTCTGATGCGGCTGTCGGCTCAGATGGCCGAACGACTGCAAACCACCAGCCAGAAAGTGGGTGATCTGGCCTTCCTCGACGTGACCGGTCGCATCGCGGAAACCCTGCTCAGCCTGGCCCGTCAGCCCGATGCCATGACCCATCCGGACGGCATGCAGATCAAGATTACCCGTCAGGAAATCGGCCAGATCGTCGGTTGCTCGCGGGAAACCGTGGGCCGTATTCTTAAAATGCTGGAAGAGCAGAACCTGATCTCCGCCCACGGCAAGACCATAGTGGTATTCGGCACCCGTTAAACCGCCCTTTCACCACAGATAACCGAAAAACCCGGGATTTCCCGGGTTTTTTAGTTTGTTAACAAAGGCAAACTATCAGTATCGAATCTAGCGACTGGTAAAACAGCTTCGCCTATTCGAAGGAACTGACCATTTAGTCAATTTATTGCTCGTTCCCGGACATGGACACGAATAAAAAATCCGGGAAAGCCCCGGATTTTTTATTTAATCAATCAAGCCGTACCGGTCACGCAATATGGCGATGATATCCGCCTTGGGATTATCGGACAATGTCAGCTTCTGGCCGGTAATTTTCTCGGCAATACCGACATAGGTGCGGGAAATATCCATCAGCACCTCAACCGGCAGCGCATTGTCACGCGCCAACGCCTCCCGCTCGGGCATCCGCTCTTTATTGAGCAGAATATCCGGGTCCGGGAAATGCTTGAGCAGCAGCTGGCGGAAGTCCTCTTTCGAGTTCTCCACAATACGGCCGTCGCGATAGGCGGGGCCGTCCCAGATTCGGGACGAGTCGGGGGTACCCACTTCGTCCATGTAGATCAGTTTCTCGTTGCCTGCGGCATCGGTGACATAGCCGAACTCGAACTTGGTATCGACAAACACCTGATCGATTTTGGCCAGCTCCTCGCTTATCACCTCAAAACCTTCTTTCAGCAGCCGCTCGTAGTGGGCAATATCATCCTGACTACGGAAGTTGAAGGCGGCGAAGTTGTCTTCGATATTCTGACGAGTGATGTTGACGTCGTCCGCCTCCGGCACGCCGGGAATACCGGTGAGAATGCCCTTGGTCGAGGGGGTCATCAGCAACTCCGGCAGCTTCTGGTCTTTTTGCAGACCATCCGGCAGACGAATGCCGCAGAATTCGCGCTCACCCTTGGCGTAGCTGCGCCACATGGAGCCGGTGATGTACTGACGGCAGATGGCCTCAATCTTCACCGGAGTCGCCTTCTGTACTATCCACACGAAGGGATGCGGGATATCCAGAATATGGCTGTCGGCCAGGCCCTGCTCGCGGAACAGCTTGAACCAGTGGTTGGAAATGGCGTTGAGCGCCGCGCCCTTGCCGGGCACGCCCTGCATGCCACCCTCGCCGTGCCAGATGCAGTCGAACGCCGAGATGCGATCGCTGATCACCATGATGGCCAGCGGCGCATCGGCGGCCACGTCATAGCCTTTTTCCTGGATCAGCCGGCGGCTGTCTTCTTCGGTCAGCCAGTATACAGAGCGTACCTTGCCACTGTGCACCGGCTGGTGGGTACGGATCGGAAGGTCGTTGTTAACGGCCAATACCTTGTCTGCGAGACTCATCGCGTGTGTCCTGTGTGTGGAGTGTTGAAACGCTGCCAAACACCGCCGCCGGGTTATTGTATTTATATCGAAGGGCGAGGCTGCCGGCCGCGCTATCTTATCAGATGTGAGAAAGCGGCAATAGCCGCTGCAGCACCAGCAGCAGCGACGGCGCGGTGGGCGCCAGCCACCAGCATGCCGCCAGCAGAGAGAGCAGCAACAGGTTGGCCAGCGGAGAGCGCCATTCGGTGATTTTGAGCGCGGTGCCGAACGATTTCTTCAGTCGCCGCCCTTCCAGATCGATGCTGTACAGCTCGTCCAGCAGCAAGTGGATCATGGCACCGATAAACACGAAGATACCCAGCTGCCAGGCCAGCTCGGCCGGCAACTGAAATAAACGAGAGCTAATCACCACACCACCGCCGGCAAACACCAGGTTGGCCAGCAGCGAATGCAGGGTACCTCTGTGCACGGTAAAGCGGGCGAAGGCCCAGCACAGGGGATAACGCACCAGCACATAGGCGACCGCCCCCAATACCAGGGTGTCGACCAGCGGCAGGTATTGTCGGCCATACAGCAGCGCCAGCATGGTGCCGAGAATGCCGAACAGGCGGAAGATGATACGAATGGAGCGGGACGTATCGGCATCGATATCCGGCAGTATCCCTCCCAGTGTACCCGCCAGCCACAACAGGCCCGCCTCGGGCAGGGTCACCAGCTGCGCCCAGGCCAGCGACCCCGCCAGCAGGCCGCTGGCCACCGAGGCCACCTGAATATGCGTTCTGAAATCCGCCATCGACTACCTTCCCGGCTGAAAAGGCGCCGAGTGTAGCATGTGAATACTGGATAAAAAAACAGGGCCTGAATGGCCCTGTGATGGTAAGCAGACAACGTCGGAGCTTAGAAGCTCAGCTGGCCTTCCAGCATATAGGTGCGGCCGGGCATGGGCACGCGACCGATGGGGCTGACATCGGCGCCACGGAAGTAGGCATCGTCGTCCAGCAGGTTGTTGACACCCAGACCCACATTCAGGGTCATGTCGTTGCCAAGCGGAATGTCCCGGCCCAAACGAGTATTGACCAGGGTATAGGACGGCAGCTCGCCCTTGCTGCCATTGGCAGTTTCGGTAACGGTATTATCCGCATCGCTGAAGCTCGCGGACGCATACAAGGCACTGGCACTGGCGGTCCACAGGCCGGTCTGGTAAGTGGCGTTGGCGCTCACATGGTGTCGCGGTGCGTTGGGCAGTTCTTTGCCCCGGTTGGTACCGGTTCGTTGTTCGCTGTCCAGCAGGGTATAGCCCAGTCCCAGCGCCAGCTGGTCGGTGGCCTGCCAGCGGCCTTCCAGCTCGATGCCCTGTTGGCGGGTCTCGCCCAGGTTTTCATACACACTCTGCGCCTTGTTGTACTGGATTTGATCCTGGTAATCGATACGGAACAAAGTGGCTGAAGTCTGCAGGCTGTCGGTCGGCTGCCAGCGCGCGCCCAGTTCGTAGTTCCAGGCGGTTTCGTTGGCCACCGCGCCCTCACGGATCACCTGAGCGGTCTGTACCGGTACCAGGGAGCGCTGGGCATTGGCAAACAGGAACACCTGGTCGCTGGCCTGCAGGCCCACGGTCAGGCCGGGCAACCATTCGGAGGTATGGTTATCGCTGATGGCGCCGGAATTATCGTCCCGGTAATCGGTGCGCACTTCTTCGTAACGGATACCGGGGGTGATGGCCAGACGATCATCCAGCAAACTGATGGTGTCGCTGACATAGGCGGCATAGGCGTTGGTGACGAATTCCCAATCCCGCACCTGATCGTTGTAACTGCCGTCGGCCAGGGTCAGGCGGTTGACGTCGAATTCCACCTCTTCCCGCACATAACGGCCGCCCAGCATCAGGGTGTGATTGTTCAGCTGTTTGGTCACCCGCGGCTCGGTGCCGTAAACGTTGAATATGCGGGGTGAATCGGCCACGACGGTGGATGGATTGGCTGGATCGCTCCAGTTATCCCAGTCGGTGGAGTCCTGACCAAAGAAGAAGGTTCGGTCCGCCCGATGGGCGAAGTTGCGCCACTGGACTTCCAGATCGTCGCTGGGGGTATGGATCCAGGTCAGGTTGGCGCGCCACATATCGGCGTCGTAGCCATCATGAGGCCGTTGCGACTGGTTGCGGTTCGCCTCATAGGCGGTGGGGCTCAGGGCGCCGGGCAGATCGGCGGTCACGTCATAATACTGCAGCTGGGCCTTGAACTCGTTGATGTCGTCCGCGAAGTAGTCCACATCGAGAATGTAGTTCTGCACGTCGGTGGCGGAGTGATCGCGAAAGCCGTTGCCCTGCTGCAGGTTGGCCTGGAACTGCAGGCCCAGGTTGTCGGTGACGAAGCCGCCCACCCGGTAGTAAGTATCGGTCATCACATGGCCGGTATCCTCGGCGATCAACAGCCGCTCGCGCAGGGTCTGCTCCATCTGATTGGGAATCGGTTTGGTGATCAGATTCAGCACCCCGCCCACGTTGTTGGGGCCATAATGCACGGCGGCGCCACCACGAACCATATCCACCGCTTCCAGGCTGGGCAGGGTTACAGGAAACAGCGACACGCCCACATTGGTATAGGGACCGATGGCAATCGGATAGCCGTCTACCAGCAACTGCACCCGCTCGCTGCGCAGCGGGTTCAGGCCGCGCACCCCGATATTGGGCAAAATGCCGGTGCCGGTTTCATCCAGCACCTGAATGCCGGGCACCTGGCGCAGGGCATCTTCCAGGTTGAGGGCGCCGCGTTCGTGCAGCTCTTCGCTTTCCACCACGTTACGGGCCCCGGTGTAGGTTTTGGCGCTTTCTTTGGTCGGAGTACCGAGCCAGTCGCCCTCCACCACCACCTGCTCCAGCTGGCTGATGGCAACGGCCTCGGCGGCGGCCAGCGGCATAGCCGGCAGTAACGCCAGGCTCACCAGAACACTTAACGGACGGCGATGAAACCCGGCGGAGCGATTCACTTTCCCTGCAAAACCCATAAGATAAACCCAAATGATAATGATTGATATTTGGGTATTATTTTTTATTGGGTTTATTAATTCAATAAAAAATTGAACTTTTTATCATCTTCGTTGACCGCGCATGCCGTCGGTGGCACGGCTCCCCTCTTGTCACTTCATTCCAACTATAAAAAAGGGGTGCCTGAGCACCCCTGAAATTCCCCTATGACGCGTTTCACTTAATGGCTGGGCAACAGGCCCGGCTGTACCAGTTGGCTCAAGGTATTGGCCTTGAGCAGGGCATCGGCCTGTTCGATATCCGGGGCGAAGAAGCGGTCCTTGTCGTAGTAGCCGACCTTTTCACGCAGGGCCTGACGCGCTACCTCCAGCGCTTCGGTGGTCTTGAGGCCATCGCGGAAGTCCAGCCCCTGACAGGCGGCCAGCCATTCGATGGCCAGCACGCCACGGCTGTTTTCCGCCATCGGCCACAGCCGACGGCCGCCGTTGGGGGCCATGGACACATGGTCCTCCTGGTTGGCTGACGTCGGCAGCGAGTCGACCGAGTGCGGGTGCGCCAGTGCCTTGTTGTCGGAGGCCAGCGCCGCGGCGGTGACCTGGGCGATCATGAAACCGGAGTTGACGCCGCCGTTTTCTACCAGGAACGGCGGCAAACCGGACATGTGGGTATCCATCATCAGCGACACGCGACGCTCGCTCAGGGAGCCGATTTCGGCAATCGCCAGCGCCAGGTTATCCGCCGCCATGGCCACCGGCTCGGCGTGGAAGTTACCGCCGGAGATCACATCGTTATCGTCGGCAAATACCAGCGGGTTGTCGGACACGGCGTTGCCCTCCACCAGCAGCACCTCGGCCACCTGACGCAGCTGAGTCAGGCAGGCCCCCATCACCTGGGGCTGGCAGCGCAGCGAGTACGGGTCCTGCACCTTGGCGCAGTTGCTGTGAGACTGGCTGACTGCGCTGGACTCGCCCAATACATGACGGTAACCGGCGGCGGCATCGATCTGCCCCTGCTGGCCACGCACCTCGTGGATGCGCGGATCGAACGGACGACGCGAGCTCAGGGTGGCCTCCACGGTCAGGCCGCCGATCACGATGGCGCTGGCGAACAGGTCTTCCGCTTCAAACAGACCGCGCAGGGCGAAGGCGGTCGACACCTGGGTGCCGTTCAGCAATGCCAGCCCCTCTTTCGGTGCCAGCGCCATCGGCGTGAGACCGGCAATTTCCAGCGCCTGACCGGCGCTGATCACCTCGCCTTTATAACGGGCGGTTCCTTCTCCCAGCAGCACACAGCTCATGTGGGCCAGGGGCGCCAGATCGCCGGAGGCGCCGACGGAGCCCTTGCCCGGAATGCAGGGATAAATTTCGTGATTGACCAGCGTCATCAGCGCTTCCAGCACCTGCAGCCGGATGCCGGAGAAGCCACGGGCCAGGCCGTTGATCTTCAGCACCATGATGAGGCGTACCAGCTGGTCGCTGACAAGCTCGCCCAGGCCGGTGGCGTGGGACAACACCAGCGAGCGCTGCAGGGTTTCCAGATCTTCCGGCTTGATACGGGTGCTGGCCAGCAGGCCAAAACCGGTGTTGATGCCGTACACGGTTCTGTCTTCGGCGACCATGCGGTTAACACAGTCGACAGAGGCCTGAATCGCGGCGTGGCAGCCGGGGGCCAGTTTGAGCTGGACCGGCTGTTCGTAGACCTGGCGCATCTCGGCCAGGGTCATTTTTCCGGGGTTGATGGTCAGCGTCGTCATCACATTAATCCTTGTTAACCATGGGCAGATCCAGACCCTGCTCGCGGGCACAGTCGATGGCGATATCATAACCGGCATCGGCGTGACGCATCACACCGGTACCCGGATCGTTGCGCAGTACCCGGCCCAGGCGGGCGGCGGCGGCATCGGTGCCGTCCGCCACTATTACCACACCCGAGTGCTGGCTGAAGCCCATGCCCACACCACCACCGTGGTGCAGCGATACCCAGGTCGCGCCGCCGGCGGTGTTGAGCAGGGCGTTGAGCAGCGGCCAATCGGACACCGCATCGGAGCCGTCGAGCATGGCTTCGGTTTCGCGGTTGGGGCTGGCAACGGAGCCGGAGTCTAGGTGATCACGACCTATTACGATGGGCGCTTTCAATTCGCCGCTCTTGACCATGTCGTTGAAGGCCAGCGCCAGACGGGCGCGGTCTTTCAGGCCAACCCAGCAGATACGGGCAGGCAGCCCCTGAAAGGCGATGCGCTCGCGCGCCATGTCCAGCCAGTTGTGCAGGTGCGGGTTGTCCGGGATCAGCTCCTTCACCTTGGCATCGGTCTTGTAGATATCTTCCGGATCGCCACTCAGCGCTACCCAGCGGAACGGACCTATGCCTTCGCAGAACAGCGGGCGCACATAGGCGGGCACGAAGCCGGGGAAGTCGAAGGCATTCTTCACCCCTTCTTCCAGCGCCATCTGACGGATGTTGTTGCCGTAATCCAGGGTCGCGGCACCGCGTTCCTGCAGATCCAGCATCGCCTGTACCTGTACCGCCATCGACTGCTTGGCGGCCTTGACCACGGCGGCCTCGTCCTGCTTGCGCATGGCGGCGGCATGCTCCATGGTCCAGCCCTGAGGCAGGTAGCCGTTCAGCGGATCGTGGGCGGAAGTCTGGTCGGTGACCACATCCGGGGTGATGTTGCGCGCGACCAGCTCCGGGAATACATCGGCGGCGTTACCCAGCAGACCGACGGAAATCGCTTCGCCCTTGGCCTTGGCTTCATCGATCATGGCCAGCGCCTCGTCCAGGCTGTAGGCCTTCTTGTCGACATAACGGGTGCGCAGACGGAAGTCGATACGGGTTTCGTCACACTCAACGGTAATACAGTTGAAACCGGCCATGGTGGCGGCCAGCGGCTGAGCGCCACCCATGCCACCCAGGCCACCGGTCAGCACCCAGCGCCCCTTGGCAACACCGTTGAAGTGCTGCTTGGCCACGGCGACGAAGGTTTCGTAGGTGCCCTGCACTATGCCCTGCGAGCCGATGTAGATCCAGGAACCGGCGGTCATCTGGCCGTACATCATCAGGCCTTTCTTATCCAGCTCGTTAAAGTGTTCCCAGTTAGCCCAGTGCGGCACCAGGTTGGAGTTGGCAAGCAGCACCCGCGGGGCGTCGGCGTGGGTCTTGAACACCCCCACCGGCTTGCCGGATTGCACCAGCAGGGTCTCGTCGTCTTCCAGCCGGGTCAGTACTTCGGCAATGCGATCGAAACAGTTCCAGTCGCGGGCCGCACGGCCGATGCCACCGTACACCACCAGATCTTCGGGGCGCTCGGCCACGTCCGGGTGCAGGTTGTTGTGCAGCATGCGGTAGGCGGCCTCGGTCAGCCAGCTCTTGCAGATTTTGTTCACGCCGGTCGGTGATTCGATAACGCGGCCTGGCGCGTGGCGCTTGTCTTGCTGTGACATATTTTGCTGTGACATGGTGGGTCCCTTTTACAGTGTCAAAGTATGAATTAACCGAGCCGCCAGCCGGGCCGTGTGGCCATCGACGTCGTACTCGGGATTAAGCTCGGCCAGATCGGCAAGTCGCAACTTGCCACTGGCGGTAATCTGTTCAATCAATGGTTCAATTACATCCAGTGCTACCCCTCGGGCGGCCGGTGCGCTGACACCGGGAGCCTGGGCGGCGGGAAACACATCGATATCTATGGTCAGGTACAGGTGGTCGCAGCGACCGATAAAACTGTTCAGCTCGCGCTGCATCTCGACCAGCCGGCTCTGGGTCATGGTTCTGTCTTCCCATGTCAGTACCTGCAGCTGTTCGGCCTTGTCGAACAGGGCCCGGGTATTGGAGGCCCGGCTCACGCCCAGACAGGCATACTGGAAGGGCCAACCCTTCTGCTCACAGGCCTGGGCTATCTGGGCAAAGGGGGTGCCGGAAGACACCACAAAGCCTGGGTCGCGCAGGTCGAAATGGGCATCAAAATTGATGATGCCGATGCGCGGAGGCTGCTCCTGCGTCGCTTCTTGTGCCGTAAAGTGTTGCGCCAGACCACTCCAGGAGCCGAAGGCCACCTCGTGGCCGCCCCCCATGACGATGGGCAGTTGCCGGTGCGCCAGGCACTCGGCGACCCGGTCGGCCAGGGCACGGTGCGCCGCTTCCAGATCTTCGCCTGCACAGACCACATCGCCGGCGTCATAAACCGGGGCCGACTGGTGCCAGGCCAGGCTCGCCAGCGTCTTGCGCATGGCGGCTGGGCCCTTGGCGGCTCCGGTGCGTCCCTTGTTGCGGCGCACGCCTTCGTCGCTGCAAAAACCAATCAGGGTGGTACCCGGCTCGGCCGCGGTGCCGAACGGCTGCACCTGCTGGTGCCAGCGGGCGGTGTTGGCCTCGGGATCGGTGCGACCGGTCCAGGTGCTCATGTCGATATTCATGCAAGCTCTCCAGACACAATGCGTTGAACGAGACGGGGCAGACCCACGCTGTAGGCCAGCTCCGCCGGGTTAGTGGTGTCCCACAGGCAGAAGTCCGCCTGCAGACCGGGCGCGATGCGACCCACCTCTGCCTGCAAGCCCAGCGCCCGGGCACCGTGGGCGGTGACACCGCGCAGGGCCTCGATGGGAGTCAGGCGAAACAGAGTGCAGGCCATATTCAGCATCAGTTTCAGGCTGAAGATGGGTGAGGTGCCCGGGTTGGCGTCGGTGGCCAGCGCCATCGGCACCCGGTAACGACGCAGCAGCTCGATGGGCGGCACCCTGGTTTCGCGCAAGATGAAGAAGGCGCCGGGCAACAGGGTGGCGACGGTACCGGCCTCGGCCAGCGCCTTGACCCCGTCTTCGTCCAGATATTCGATATGATCGACCGACAAGGCGCCGGCCCGGGCGGCGGCGGCGCTGCCGCCGAGGTTGGACAACTGCTCGGTGTGCCCCTTGATAGCCAGCCCATGGGCTTTGGCGGCGGTATAGACCCGCTCGCACTGCGCGACCGAGAAGGCGATGTTTTCGCAGAACACATCCACAGCGTCGGCAAGCCCTTCGGCGGCGGCAGCCGGAATCATTTGGTTGCACACCAGCTCGATGTAGCCGTCGGCATCGTCTTTGTATTCCGGTGGCAGGGCGTGGGCGCCGAGCAATGTGGTGACTACCCGAACCGGCAGCTCGCGGCCAAGGCGGCGCGCCACCCGCAGCATCTTCAATTCGTTGTCCAGATCCAGTCCGTAACCGGACTTGATTTCGACCGTGGTGGCGCCGTCGGCCATCAGGGCCTGCAGGCGGGGTTTGGCGCTCTCGAACAGCTCGTCTTCGGTGGCGGCACGGGTGGCCCGCACCGTGCTGATGATACCGCCGCCGGCACGGGCGATTTCTTCGTAGCTTTTACCTTCCAGCCGGGCTTCAAATTCGCCGGCGCGGTTGCCGCCGAACACCAGGTGGGTATGGCAGTCAATCAGTCCGGGGGTCATCAGGGCACCCTGGGCATCGATGCACTCGAAACCGGATTGATCATCGGTATTCAGTTCGCTCATCGGCTTGAGCCAGGCAATCCGGCCTTGCTGTACGGCCACCGCCATCGGCTCGGCGGCCGTATTCAGGCCATCAAACAGAATGGCATTCAACCAGAGGCGTGATGATGACTGAATCATGGGAATGTCCTTGATAAGCAATTTGTATATACATTTAATCCTATTTTTTTTATCTGGCAACCCCCAGAAAGTGAATTGAGCAAAAAATTTGACTCAACCCACACTATAAGCATAGGAGCCATTAACTTTTATTGTCTTTGTATATACATTGTACATTCATTATCCACATCGGTTACTCATCGCTAGTGACAAGGAGTTCTCATGAATCGGGTTACGGAGCAATCTAACGTCCCCGGCAAAGCCATCGGCCGGCTGCTCGGGTTGAGTACCGTCGGCATTTTTATCTTCTTCATTCCCATCAGCCTGCAGGGCAAGACCAGTATTCCGCTGGATCATATGGTCGGCTGGCTGCGTGCCGCCCTGGGTGAAACCGGCGCCGGCTGGTATGCCATGGCGATGATACTGGCGGGGGCGGTTTACCCGCTGATTACCGGGTGCTGGAAGCACAGTCTGACCGACCGCGTTTTTCTGCTGCTGAAGTGGCTGGGTGTTATCGCCGGCGCGCTGGCGCTCACCGGTGCCGGGCCCGCCGCCCTGCAGACGCCGGACATGCTGCCGTTTCTGTTCAACAAACTGGTGATTTCGGTGGGGCTGATCGTGCCCATCGGCTCGGTGTTTCTGGCCTTTCTGGTGGGCTATGGCCTGCTGGAAGCCATCGGTATTCTGGTGCAAAAGCTGATGCAGCCCATCTGGCGCACGCCGGGCCGCTCCGCCATCGATGCGGTCGCCTCCTTCGTCGGCAGCTACTCCATCGGCCTGCTGATCACCAACCGGGTCTATGTGTCCGGCCATTACTCGGCCCGGGAAGCGGCCATTATCGCCACCGGTTTTTCCACCGTGTCCGCCACCTTCATGATTATCGTGGCCAAAACGCTGGGGCTGATGGAGATCTGGAACCAGTACTTCTGGCTGACCCTGCTGATCACCTTTGTGGTCACCGCCATCACGGTACGACTACCGCCACTGTCACGGCTGGATAACCGGGCCGAGCACCGGGAGCCGGCCTGCGAGAACGGCAACCGTCTGGGTATTGCCTGGCAGAATGGTCTGGAGATTGCCGAGCAGGCGCCGAGTCTCGGCAGGAACGTCGTCGACAACTTCAAGGACGGCCTGGTGATGACCATCAGCATATTGCCGTCCATCATGTCGGTGGGGCTGATTGGCCTGCTGGTGGCCAAGTACACGCCGATGTTCGACTGGCTGGGCTATCTGTTCTATCCGGTGACCTGGCTGTGGGGAGTGGAAGACGGCATGCTGCTGTCCAAGGCCACCGCCTCGGGGCTGGCGGAAATGTTTCTGCCGGCGCTGTTGATGGCCGAAGCCGACTTTGTCGCCCGCTTCGCCGCCGGTGTGGTGTGTGTGTCGTCGATTCTGTTCTTCTCGGCGTCCATCCCCTGCATTCTGGCCACCCGACTGCCGCTGAAAGTGGGTACCCTGGTGCTGGTTTGGTTTATCCGCGCCTTTTTAAGCCTGCTGCTGGCCATTCCCGTGGCCATGCTGATCGCCCCCTGACCCCTACCAACAGCTTAGAACTTGAAGGCAGCGACCGAGTACCCCTAAGCAGACCCTCTGCGCCAGGGAAGGCGCGGTGGAGCCCCCAGGGAGGGGTTTACGGCGTGTCTGCGTGCGGTACTCGGTTGGTGTTTAAACTCTCGGGGTTACTATTAAACTTCCTCTCACCGGCCACCTCCACGCTCCGGGCTGGCTCCAGCTGCGGCTTACCGTTAAGATGTTGCCTTTTACACGAGACGACCTCATGGCCCTGACCGCCACCCTGCATAAAGTCCGCATGAATATCAGCGACTTGCACCGACACTATTACCAGGAACACAGCCTGACCGTGGCCCAGCATCCGTCCGAAACCGACACCCGGCTGATGGTGCGTCTGCTGGCTTTTATGCGCCACGCAGATGAAGATCTGAGCTTTACCAAGGGCTTGAGCACCGACGACGAGCCCGAGCTATGGCAGAAATCGCCGGATGGCCGCACTCTGTTGTGGGTCGAGTTGGGTGAGCCCAGCGTCAAGCGCATCAAACAGGCGCTGTCCCGGGCCGAGCAGGTGGTGGTGTACAGCTATGGCGGGCGCAGCGCCCAGGAATGGTGGAACAAGCATCAAACCGAGCTGGGCCAGTTGCCCCGGCTGCAGATTTATCACCTGGCCGACCCGCAACCGGCACAACTGGCCGAGCTCTGCCAACGTAGTATCGATTTGTTTGCCACCCTGCAGGAAAGTGAAATTCAGCTCACCGATGGCGAACACAGCCTGGACTTGATACTCGAACAGTGGCGGTAAATTTTAGGGACTGGGGAATAGGGAATAGGGATTAGGGATTAGGGATTAGGGATTAGGGCGGAGCTTGTAGGGCGGGTTTTAACCGGGCAAGGGGGCTTCATGTTGCATGGTTTGCCCGAATAAATTCGGGCCTACAGATTAGGGTCAGTGAATCCCTAATCCCTAGTCCCCGATCCCATCACTTACAGTTTCAGCGTTGAGCGCAGCTTGTATTTGTCGCCCGGATGCCACAGTCGGGCAAAACTGACCAGCTGATGCAACGACCAGGTGCGCCGGGTCACCAGCAGGCAGGGGGAGTCCGGCGATATCTGTAGCCAGTCGCAGATCTCGGCAGGCGCCATGCGGGCCTCTACTATATGTTCCAGATCCGACAGCGGGCAATGCGCCACCAGATAGGCGTTGGGCGTTTGTTGGCTAAAATCACACTGCAGATAGCCGGGCGCCAACGCCGGGTTGACGAAGCGCTCTTCCACCTGAATGGGAACACCATTCTCCTGATGCACTATCACCGAATGAAACACCCGGGCGTGGAGCCGCACGCCCATGTGCAGCGCGACTTCTTCGTTGGCCCGCATCGCTTCCAGCACGATAACGCTGTTACTGTATTCGTGACCGCGGCTTTGCACCTCGTCGGCTATATTGCTGATATCCGCCAGCGGTGATTCGGCCTTGGGTTCGGTGACGAAGGTGCCCAGCCCGGCCCGCCGCATCAGATAGCCTTCCTGCACCAGATCCCGAATGGCCTTGTGCGCCGTCATTCGGCTGACCTTGAATTGCCCGGCCAGCTCCTGCTCGGGCGGTATCTGCTGATGCAAGGGATACTCGCCAGACTCGATTCGAACCAGAATATGCTGTTTGATCTGCTGATAAAGGGGTATGGATTGGGTCACGTGGCCTCCTGTAACAATTTCAATTGTACATACAATTGCCGGGCTGTCACATACCACTCCCGGTTAAACCATGAACCGGATCCCGCCAAGGCTTTAAACAACCATCAATTTACGCTATGGTGCGCGCAAATTCAGTTCGCCATCGGCAGGAATACCTTGGACAAACATGAAGAAGTGCTGGTGGCACTGCGCCAGATCATCCGTGCAATCGACCTTCACTCCCGTCAGCTCAGCAAGGCCTCCGGCCTGACCGGCCCTCAGCTGCTGTTGCTGCAGGCCATCAGCGAGCATGGCGACATTACCATGCGCAATCTGGCCCAGGCCACGCACATGAGCCAGGCCACCGCCACCACCATTATCGACCGGCTGGAACAAAAACAGCTGGTGCGGCGTGAGCGCAGTCAGACCGACAAACGCAAGGTGTATGCCGTGCTGACCGACGATGGCAAAGCCAAAATCAAGACGGCACCACGACCGTTGCAGGAAAGCTTTATCCAGCGTTTTCAGTCACTCGAAACCTGGGAGCAGAACCTGCTGCTGTCTTCGGTACAGCGAATTTCGTCGATGATGAACGCCGACGCTCTGGACGTGGCCCCGCTGCTGCAGGTGGGCAGCCTGCTGCACGAATAAGATGATGTGAGGGGGAAAGGGTGAGGAGTGAGGAGTAAATCACCTCCCCTTACCCTTCACGCTCTTATCATTGCCCGCATTATTCCAACCCGATACCGATATTGGACACCCCGCCCTGGGCGGCAAAGTCCCGAATGGCCAGAATGGTCTCGGCCTCTCTCGGCTGACTCACTCGCTCCAGCAGCTCTACCTGAAATTCCATCTCCGCCATCATCAGCTCGTCTTCGTACAACTCTTCTTCACTCAGATCCCGCTCTGCCAGCAATTCGGCAAAACCGGCCACGGTACCGAGCGAGGCACCGCTGGCTTCGATGGCTTCTTCACCGATGCGACAAATCACCGAGTTATAGGCCGCCCCCAATGCAACACAGGCATCCAGTGCCGGATAGGCGCCGTAACTTTCAAAGCGGGAAGGATCGGGAATAAAACCTTCAAATGCTTCAAGCTCGGCGGTCAGATCTACCTTGGATCCCTTGACCGTCAGATAGGTCCAGAGGGTATCCAGTGTAGAGCGCAGACGCTCTCCGTTACCGAATCCGGAGGTATCGCTGAACAACCGGTAATTGGGATACATCCGCTCGGCCAGCGCCAGTGCAAACACTGTCTGCTGCCATGGAGCCAGCTTGTTGATTTTTTTATAAAATTTATCACCGAACACGGATATTTCCTTGTGGTTGGGGCTGCCGCCTTGTTGCCGATATGACCGTTTGCGGCCGAGGCTCACATTTTATGCGGGAAACACTGGTATAAGTTTATGCTTATGCCATTGTCTCATAAAACGCTGATACAAAAAGCATGTTGAGGAGAGAAGGTATGGCCAATCATACCCTGTTATTGCTCAGTCAGGACAACGCCGAATATCAGGCGCTGTTGCAGCAGGCCTACCTGCCCGGACTGACCATTCTGGCGCCCGAGCAGGAAGCGGATATTCAGGCGGCTCTGACCAGGGCCGACATACTGCTGGGCGAGCCGGCCCGACTTCGCGCCCGATTGAAAGAAGCGCGCGCCCTCAAGTGGGCACAGTCCACTTATGCCGGGGTCGATTTACTGCTCGGCCCCGACTGTCGCCAGAATTATCAGCTCACCAATATCAGGGGCATCTTCGGCCCGCTGATCAGCGAGTATGTGTTTGCTCATCTGCTGTCACTGAACCGCCATTTGCGTCACTACCGGGAACAGCAGCGGCTGCACAACTGGCAACCGATTCCTTACCAGAGCCTCATTGGCAAGACCATGCTGATCATCGGCACCGGCAGCATAGGCCAGCATGTGGCCCAGACCGCCGCCAACTTCGGACTGACCGTGCTGGGTATCAGCCGCTCCGGACGGGAAGCCCCCGGCTTCGAGCATGTCTATCAGTTGCCGGCGTTGAACAAGGTGCTGCCCAGAGCCGATGTGGTGGTAAGCGTACTGCCCTCAACCCCTCAGACTCGGGGCTTGTTCAGCGGCGACCGCATGGGCTTTTTCAAGCCCGGCGCCATCTTCTTCAACGTGGGCCGGGGCGATGTGGTAGATGAAAGTGCGCTGATCGAGGCCCTGCGCCACGGCAATCTCGGCGCCGCTGTGCTGGACGTATTTGCTACCGAGCCGCTGCCAGCCGAAAGCCCCTTGTGGGACATGCCCAACGTGGTCATCACCCCTCACAACGCCGGCTACAGCTTTCCGGATCAAATTGTCACCCGCTTCAGTCGCAACTACCTGAAATATATAGAAGGCAAGCCGATGGAAGGGCTGGTGAATTTCAATCTGGGATACTGATGGATACCGAGTTGGACCAACTGCTGCCACAGGTCAGGGCCTGCCGGTTATGTGAGGCCCACTTGCCATTGGGGCCAAGGCCTGTGGTACAAATGGCCCCTCAAGCCCGCATCATGATCATCGGTCAGGCGCCGGGCACCCGCGTACACGAAACCGGCATTCCCTGGAATGACCCCAGCGGCGACACCCTGCGCCACTGGCTGCAGCTGAGCCGGGAGCAGTTTTACGATCCTGATGTCATTGCCATCATGCCGATGGGCTTCTGTTACCCGGGGCGGGGCAAGAGCGGTGATCTGCCGCCTCGCCCCGAATGCGCCCCCACCTGGCATGAACCACTGCTGGCCGCCCTGCCCCACATTCGGCTCACCCTGCTGATAGGCCAGTATGCCCAGCGTTATTACCTGGGTAATCAGTATAAAACCCTGACCGAAACCGTTCGTCACTGGCGGGACTTTGCTCCCGACCGACTGCCCCTGCCCCACCCATCACCACGCAATCGCCGCTGGTTGAGCCAGAACCCCTGGTTCGAGCAGGAAGAACTGCCGGCATTGCGGGCGCGCGTACATCAAGTATTAGAGCGGTAAGCCGTCAGCTGTAAGCGATCAGCTAAAGATATACACCTTCTTTAGCTTGGCTCCGTGTTTTTCTGACAGCTTAAAGCTTATCGCTGACAGCTATTTTGTTAGCCCCGCTTCGGCACCAGTTGCGACAGCAGGAACAAACCGGCGGCCACCACCACCACCGAAGGACCGGCGGGGGTATCATGGCTGATCGACAGCTGCAGACCGCCAACCACCGCCAGCATGCCCAGACCGCTGGCATACAGCGCCATTTGTTCCGGCGTGCGGCTGAAGCGACGGGCGGTGGCGGCGGGAATGATCAGCAGCGAGGTGATGATCAGCGCCCCGACAAATTTCATCGCCACCGCGATCAGCACGCTGATCATCATCAACAGCAGGAGTTTCAGCGGCTCGACCCGAATTCCCTCCACCCGCGCCAGCTCTTCACTGACGGTAATGGACAGCAACTGACTCCAGTAGTGGCGCAGGATCAGCAGCAAGACCACGCCACCACCGAAAATCCAGTACAGATCTACCAGCTGGATCGCCAGCAGATCGCCGAACAGGTAGGCCATCAGATCGACACGCACATTCTCCATAAAGGCCAGCGCCACCAGGCCCAGCGACAGGGAGGTATGGGCCAGAATGCCGAGCAGGGTGTCGGTGGCCAGCCAGCTGGCTCGTTGCAACGCCGCCAGCAGAATACCGAGGCATAAACAGGCCACCAGCACCGCCAGTGTCAGATCGATTTGCAGCAGCAGGCCCAGCGCCACCCCCAACAGGGAAGAATGGGCCAGGGTATCGCCAAAATAGGCCATGCGCCGCCAGACGACGAAGCTGCCGAGCGGGCCCGCCAGCAGGGCGATGCCCAGACCCGCCAGCAGGGCATAAAGCAGAAAACTATCCCACATGGCGTACATCTCCGTGGTGGTCATCATCACAATCATGGTGGTGGGTGTACACCGCCAGCTGGGCCAGTTCGGGCCGGCCGAACAGACGGGCAAATTCGGGGTGACGCGCCACATGTTCCGGCTCGCCATGACAACAGATATGCTGATTCAGACAAATCACCCTGTGGGTACTGGCCATCACCAGATGCAAGTCATGCGACACCATCAGTACGCCGCACTTCAGCTCGTCACTGAGCTGCTTGATCAGGGTGTAAAGCTCGGTCTGGCCGTGCACATCCACCCCCTGGGCCGGTTCGTCCAGGATCAGCAGTTCGGGCTCCATCATCAGAGCCCGTGCCAGCAAAATACGCTGCATTTCACCGCCCGACAAGGCCTGCATGGCCCGCTCTGCCAGCCGTTCGGCCCCGACTCTGGACAATGCCTGAGCCACCGTCAGCCGCCGACCATGCGACAGGCTCATGAAACGGGCGACGGTCAGCGGCAGCACCGGATCCAGATGCAATTTTTGCGGCACATAGCCGATGCGCAGCCCCGGCTTGCGCCACAGCTTGCCGGTGTTGCCCTCGTTCAGACGCAGCACCAGCTTCATCAACGAGCTTTTGCCGGCACCGTTCGGCCCGACGATGGTCAGAATTTCACCGCGATTCAGGGTGAGAGAGATCCGCTCGAGAATAACGGTACCATCAATTTCCAGCCCGACGTCGGTCAGTTCAACCAGCTTGGTCATTTGCTTTACGCCTTTACATCTCAATTTGTAATATTATAACATTGCTTGCTTGCCGAACTCTATCATCAATCCGGACGACCCCATCATGAGAGCCCTGTTTTTACTGACGCTGTCCCTGCTGCTGAGCGGCCAGGCCCGCGCGCTGGAAGTACTCACCACCATCAAGCCCCTGCAACTGATTGCCAGCGCCATTACCGACGGCGGCAAGGCTCCCGAATTATTGCTTGCTCCGGGTACGTCCCCCCACGACTACGCCCTGCGCCCGTCAGACGTACGCCGGATCAAGCAGGCGGATCTGGTGGTCTGGGTCGGTCCGGAGCTGGAAGGCTTTTTGACCCCCTTGCTCGAAAACCAGGCCAACAGCCTGGCCTTGCTGGCACAGATTAATACCGACGATCATCACCCCGCTCCCGGCCAGGAACACCACGATCATGCCGGCCATGCAGACCATGCAGACCATGCAGACCATGCAGACCATGCAGACCATGCAGACCATGCAGACCATGCAGACCATGATGATCACTCACATCGCCATCACGACAAACATGATGCCGATAACATCGCCGGCGACAACGACGATGATGGCCACGGCCACCGGCATGGAGAGCTGGATACCCATATCTGGCTGGATCCTCATCATGCGGAAAAAATTGCCAGCCTGCTGGCCGAGAGACTGATTCAGTTGGATCCGAGTAATCATGATCTGTATCAACGCAATCTGGCCGCGTTTCGAGCAGGCTTGGATGAAACCGATCGACAGGTAGCCGAACGTCTGGCTGCCACCGCCGGCATCGGTTACTTCGTGTTCCACGATGCCTACGGCTACTGGGAGGATCATTACCAGTTAGCGTCACTCGGATACTTTACCGTCAATCCGGAACGCGCTCCCGGCGCCAGAACCGTGTCACGCATTCATAAGTCACTGCAACAATCACAGGCACAATGCGTGTTTGCCGAGCCCCAGTTCAGGCCCGCCGTAGTCGAAGCCGTGGTGCGTGGTACCGAGGCTCGTATCGGCATACTGGATCCCTTAGGTGCCGACATTAAAATTGGAGCCCAAAGTTATTTTACTTTTATGTTTCAGTTAGCGAACAGCATGGCCGTTTGCTTACTTAACGAAACCTAAAAACTTGAAATAAAATCCGGTACAATACGGAACTTTATTATCGGCACATGTCTCCAAATGAATTCCAGTGCGTGAGCTATTTTCTAATAAATATTAACCGCTTTATTATCTTTGGTTCTATATCTGGATAGATAAAGCGGTTTTTGCATTCATTATTCCGTCATCAACAGGCATAGGTAATCCGGATGAATCCTCTCCGCCCGATACAGTCAAAAATTCAAGCTATGCCGGCGCAGTTACCCAGGCGACACCTGTATGGCATCATCCTTCTTGGCGGGCTGACGCTGACCACAGCAGTGATGCTGCCCTCGCCCGGCGACCTTGTCAAACAGCCGGTCAAAATCAGCATTCCAGCCAGCATGAACCTGCCCAAGGTCGCCAAAGAGCAGGTCGACAACACCGAATTCTACACCCTGCACGACGATGCGCTCGACGACATGGAACCCGTCGATGCCCTCGATGAAATTGCCGCCAGCGAACCCGAATGGCAGGAATATCAGGTACAGAACGGCGATACCCTGAGTACCATTTTCAATGGCCTGGGACTGCCGCTTGCCACCATGTACAAGTTGCTGGAAGCCGACAGAGGCAAGGCACTGGATGGTCTCAAACCGGGTCAAACCCTGTCATTGCTGATCGATCAGGACAACCTGCTGCAGGAATTCAAGATCAAACGGGATTTGCTGCACACCCGCATCTTTACCCGTGAGGGAGACGGCTATCAAAGTCGCCTCAGAACCGAAGAAAGCAACTGGGAAAGCCGCTCCCTGAACGGGGTGATCAACGGCAGTTTCTATATCAGCGCCCGGGATGCCGGCCTTTCCGCCGGCCAGATACAGCGCGTCGCCAACCTGTTTCAATGGCAGCTCAATTTTGCCCGGGACCTTCGTCAGGGTGACCGCTTCAAGGTGCTGGTGCAACGGGAATTCGTTGAAGGCCAGAGCACCGGCAAATCCGAACTGCAGGCGGTGGAAATCACCAACAAGGGCCGCAGCTATTTCGCCTTCCGCCATGAAGACGGCAAGTTTTACGACGGCCGCGGTGAAAGCCTGGAGCGGGGCTTTATTCGCATCCCGCTGGAGCGTCGTGCCCGTCTCAGTTCCAGCTTCAACCTGAACCGTAAACACCCCATTACCGGCCGGATTCGGCCACACAAGGGCACCGACTTTGCCGTTCCTGTCGGCACACCGGTGCTGGCTCCGGGTGACGGTGTAGTGGTCAGGGCCGTACGCCATCGTCTGGCCGGCAACTACCTGGTAATACGTCATGGTCGTCAGTACACCACCCGCTTCCTGCACCTCAGCAAGTTTCTGGTCAAACAGGGTGACACGGTACGTCGTGGCCAGCGTATTGCGCTGTCCGGCAACACCGGCCGTTCTACCGGCCCGCACCTTCACTACGAGTTCCTGGTCAACAACCGGGCGGTAGACGCCATGCAGGTCAAGTTGCCGATGGCCAATGGTCTGGGCGGCACCGAGAAACGCACCTTCCTCGCCACCGTGGAAAAATACCGGCAGGAGCTGGATGGTTAATATAATTTACCGTGAGGAGTGAGGCGTAAAGCGTGAGGAGGCACCCCATTCCTGTTGATGGGTATTGAACACCTGACACCTCACGTTTCATGTTACCTGGTAAATAACGCCAATAAAAAAGCGCCTTAAGGCGCTTTTTTATTACGGCGTATTCACGACCGGTTATTTGGCGTGATAGGGCCGTGACAAACGGTGTACCGATTCGATAAAGGCGCCGGCATGCTCCGGATCCACATCCAGGTGAATACCGTGACCCAGGTTGAACACATGGCCGGGACCTTCACCGAAGCCTTCCAGAATGGTCGCCACTTCCTGCTCGATACGTGGCACAGGCGCATACAGCATGGACGGATCCATGTTGCCCTGCAGGGCAACCTTGTCACCCACACGGCGCTTGGCGTCGGCGATATTGATGGTCCAGTCCAGACCCACCGCATCGCAGCCGGTGGCAGCAATGGCTTCCAGCCACTGGCCGCCGTTTTTGGTGAACAGGGTGACCGGCACTCGACGACCTTCGTTTTCGCGGGTCAGGCCATCGACAATCCTGGCCATGTACTGCAGCGAGAAGTCGTTGTAGTCACGCGGGGTCAGCACACCACCCCAGGTGTCGAAGATCATCAGTGACTGGGCACCGGCCGCCACCTGGGCGTTGAGGTAGCTGGTGACGCTGTCGGCCAGTTTTTCCAGCAGCAGATGCAGGGCCTGAGGCTCGGCATACATCATCTTCTTGATCTTGGTGAAGGCCTTGGAGCTGCCGCCTTCCACCATGTAGGTAGCCAAGGTCCAGGGGCTGCCGGAGAAGCCGATCAGCGGCACTTCACCCTGCAGTTCGCGACGAATGGTGCGTACCGCATTCATCACATAGCCCAGCTCGTCTTCCGGATCGGGAATGGCAATTTTCTTTACATCGGCCATGCAGGTAAGCGGACGTTCGAACTTGGGACCCTCGCCGGTTTCGAAGTAAAGGCCCAGCCCCATGGCATCGGGAATGGTCAGAATATCGGAAAACAGGATAGCCGCATCGAGCGGAAAACGGCGCAGCGGCTGCAGCGTTACTTCACAGGCCAGCTCGGCATTCTTGCACAGGGACATAAAGTCGCCGGCTTCGGCCCGGGTCGCCTTGTACTCGGGCAGATAGCGGCCCGCCTGGCGCATCATCCAGACCGGGGTATAGTCTACCGGCTGGCGTAAAAGGGCACGTAAGTAACTATCATTCTTGAGTGGTTTCATCCCGTCGTTCCAGATCAGGTGGCAAATTGCCTGCATTGTAACATCAGATGGCGGAATCGGAAAAACTGCATCACCCCTACCGGCGTTATGTCGTGAATGATGCCCAAACGCGCAACTTATCAGCAATGCTATTGACCCGAGCTATTCTTTTCCTTAATGATGGGGTAAGCCACCTGCTCAGGTCGCCCAAGGAGGGAATCATGCTCAGGAAAATGGAACAAACCAAGGAACAACTGGCTGGCAAGCATCAGGCACTGGACGCCTTTATCAATGCTCGCCAACATCTTCTGGTCGAATACATTCGTTTGTCCACTCAACAGAAAACGCAGCCGACCCCGGAAGAGCTGTCCGACTTCTGTGGTCAGCTGGTCGACTATGTCTGCGCCGGCCATTTCGAGATCTATGATTATGTCATGGCCGCCTACGAGGCATCCAAAGGCAACGCGCGCACCCTGGCCGAACGCATTTATCCACGCCTCAAGCACAGCGCCGGCGAGGCACTGAACTTTCATGACAAATACGCTCAGGTTGACGAAGACAGCCTGCTGGAACTGGAGCTGGATCAGGATCTCGGCCAGCTCGGTGAAATGCTCGAAGAGCGGTTCGAGCTGGAAGACCGACTGGTGTCGGCCATCTCGCTGCTGAATCATCTGGATACCAGTGAGCCGGCCTGACAGGAGCCCATCATGGCTGAACGCAGACTGTTTTCCCGTATCGACTTCAATCACGAGGCCTGGTTGACCGGCGCCGACGGTCATCAATACCGGACCCGGGTGCGCGATCTGTCCCTGCACGGCGTGCTGGCCGAAGTGGCCGACGACTGGCCCGGACAGAACGGCGACGAATTTGAGCTGCAGCTATCGCTCGATGGCCATGGTCAGCTGATTGTCATGCAGGGCTGCCAGCGCCATCTTGATCAGGGCTGCATCGGGCTGGAATGCCGGCAACTGGACATCGACAGCGCAGCACATCTGCGCCGACTGGTTGAACTGAACCTGGCCGATGAAGCACTGCTGCAACGCCAGCTGGCGCAACTGCTGGATGAAGCGTCTCGTTAGCGCCGGTCTATAGCGCTTCCAGTGCCTCGTCCAGCTTCTTGACGGCAATGACTTCCATGCCGGCCGGAGCCTGCTTGGGCCGGTTTGCCCAGGGCACGATGGCGCGGGTAAAGCCATGTTTGGCCGCTTCCATCAGTCGTTCCTGCCCCGACGGCACCGGGCGTATCTCTCCCGACAGCCCCACCTCGCCAAACACCACCAGCTCCTGCGGCAGTGCCTTGTCGCGAAAACTCGACACCAGCGCCAGCAGCAGCGCCAGATCGGCACTGGTATCCTCGACCCTGACACCGCCGACGACGTTGACGAACACATCCTGATCCGCCATCTGCATGCCGCCGTGCCGGTGCAATACCGCCAGCAGCATGGCCAGCCGGTTGTGTTCCAGCCCCAGGGTCACTCGCCGCGGGTTGGCCAGCTGGGAATAATCCACCAGCGCCTGCAATTCCACCAGCAAGGGTCGGGTGCCCTCCCAGATCACCATCACCACGGATCCCGTGGTCTGCTCTTCCCCCCGGTTCAGAAAAATGGCCGAGGGATTACTCACCTCTTTCATACCGGTTTCGGTCATGGCAAAGACTCCCAGCTCGTTCACCGCGCCGAAGCGATTCTTGTGGCTGCGCAGGGTACGAAAACGGCTGTCGCTGGCTCCATCCAGCAGAATGGAGCAGTCGATACAGTGCTCCAGCACCTTGGGGCCGGCCAGGGCGCCGTCTTTGGTCACGTGCCCCACCATCAGAATCACCACGCCCTGCTGTTTGGCGAAGCGGGTCAGCTGGGCTGCCGCCTCCCGTACCTGGCTTACCGAACCCGGCGCCGACTGCACCTCGGCCACATGCATCACCTGAATGGAGTCGATCACCATCACCGCCGGTTTCTCTTCCCGGGCCACATGACAAATCTGCTCGACGCTGGTTTCCGACAGCATGCGCAGTTGATCCCGGGGCAAGCCCAGGCGCTGAGCCCGCATCGCCACCTGCTGCAGTGATTCTTCGCCGGTGACATACAGCGTTTTCATCCGGCCACCCAGGCCGCACATTACCTGCAACAATAAGGTGCTCTTGCCCGCCCCCGGGTTACCGCCAATCAAAATCGCCGAGCCGGAGACCATGCCCCCGCCCAGCACCCGATCCAGCTCCTTGAAACCGCTGTTGAGGCGGGGAATTTCGGTCAGCGAGATCTCGTCCAGGGTCTGCACCTTGTTGTCCTGGGCACCGGCGTAGCCGGAAAAACGGCTGTGACGACCGGCTGCGGACGATGACGCGGGCGCCAGTCGAATTTCAGTGACGGTATTCCACTCCTTGCATTCGGAACACTGCCCCTGCCAGCGGGGAAACTCGGCACCACATTCGCCGCAAACAAACGCCGTCTTGGACTTGGCCATGCATACTCACTCATTTACTAGGGTCTGTTAACCTTTCGCGGTTAAATTTTGTTCGAGTTAAACGCGTTTTTATCGCGGCGAGAGGGGGGTAGCCTAGTCATTCTAAGCAAAGCCCTCTCAACAAAGAGAAAAACGCGTTTAGCCGAACCCGTAGGGCAGCGCTTGTGGGGGCTTGCTACTGCGTTATCGCTTATTTATGTAGCGTAACTACACGGCATAAGCGCTGCCTTGTATCAAGCCCCCACAAGCTGCTGCAAAAATCATCTCGAAAGGTCAACAGACCCTAACGAGCTGTTATACTGGCGCAAGTTTTTCGCCTACTCAACCCCAGGCCAGAATGGATCTCAGCCCTTACAAGACTCTGCTCAATAAACTGGTGCCGCTCAGCTACCACCATGAACTCGATGGTCTGCTGGATAACCTGCTGCCGGGGGCCGATGCGGAGACCCGCTTCAAGCTGCAGGCCGAAGTGCGCCGCCTCACCAGCTCCTGCCTGCGGGTGCTGGACTTGCGCAGTCTGTTTCCCGAACAATGCCGGCTGGTACGCCATCAGGGCCTGGATCACTGGCTGCCCGAGCCGCTGGAACTACGCTTTCGGGCCCTGCTCAACGATTTTAACGGTGATTATACCCGTGGGCTGTACGAAGCCCTGATCGCCGAGCTTGCTACCTTGCGTAAGCTGCCCGCCCAGTTTAATACCCCCCCCTGGCACCTGCCGGCAATGGGCGTTCGTCGCAAAGAACATCGTCTGCGGTTCGTGACGCCGGTCTGGCTGCATCTGGACAAGGAGCCATTGCAGGGCAACAGCCTGGATATTTCGGTGGGTGGATTGCTGGTACAGTTATCCGCACCACAGGCGCTGCCGAAACAAGTGATGGTGTCTTTTCCCGAACTGGCCAAGCAGCCGGGATTGAGCTGTCTGGCCACACCACAGCCTTATCGTGTGAGCCCGAGTCAGGACGAGCCCGGACGACTCAAGATGCAATCTCTGGACGAAGACCCGGAGCGGCAGCAGGCGCTGACCCAGTTTATCGAGCAAAGCCGCCCCCGTTATGGCCTGGATGCGGAAGACCTGTACACCACGGTGCAGGCCCAGTGCTGGGGCCAGGCTCTGCTCGAAACCAGCCTTAGTCTGTCGCTGTTTTTTGATAAGCAGGGCGAACTACAGAACGCACTGACCAACCGCCAGAGCGGCAAGACGCTGTCGTTATGGCAGCAGGATACCCCCGGCGATCTGCTGACGACACTGTTGTCTCCCGAGCGAATACTGCGGATGAGCAGGCAGTCGCAAGGGTCGTTGCTGCTGTATGTTTTCCGGCACCGGGGACAAAGCCAGAGCTTTCACTTTGTGGCCGATCAGCATGAGCTCGAGCAACATCAGGCCTACTCCGTCTTTATCAGTGAAGGATTAAAAGCCGGCACCCTGCAGTGCTATTACCTGAGCCTTCGTTCGGTTCACTTTACCGATCAGGCCATAGAAACGCTGGATCTTCAGGGCATGCGCCAGTTGCAGCAGTTGCAATGGCAGCTCTGGCTGACGCCGTTACCGGTACAGATAGCACCGGCTCCCGCCGAGGGTAACATTCAGCAGCTGGCCTCCTTTATTCGCAAGGCACGCCAACGCAGCATCACGGTGACACCGGTAGGGCGCCAGGCTTCCAAACGCCAGGAAGCCCGCTTCAAATATCAAAGCGGGGTCGAATTGACCATTGCCGGGCAGGTACATGCCGGACATACCGAAGATTTATCCAACTGCGGCCTGCAAATTTCGCTGGCAAAGCCGATACGGCTCGATATTCCCTGTCTGGTTAACGTCAACCTGCTCGAACTCAGCACCCGTAGTCGTCAGTGGAAGCTGAAGAAGCTGCCCTATCGGGTCATCAACCAAAGCGGTAATGGCCGGGTGTTGCATCTGCGGATAGAAGGGCCAAGAGAGACTCACCCTGGCTTTCAGTTCTTTTCGGCGCTACTGGAACAGAACCAGGACAAGCTACGAGCTCGGCCGGAGAGTAACCATACCCCGACCTGGCTGAGCTGGCTCAATCGTCAGACCCTGCAACAGCCCCCGGCGCCCACCTTCATGCTGGGACGCAACGACGGCGGCTTTTATGTGCAGGGGGCCATCGCCTGTTTGGCGCAAGGCGACTTGATGAGCTTTTTGTCGAATGAATACCAGCAGGCCCATTTCAGCCGGCTGGTGTCCCGTCAGCTGTTGCAGTCGATCATCACCGAACTGCTGCGCCCGACGGGAAAAAGTCACCAGAGCCTCGAGATCTGGACCGCCACCGCCGCCGATGGCGGCGGAAAAACATGGCAACGGCTTGCACCGGATGCCGGCCAGCGCGCCTTTTTACTGAACCCGGAGCAAGCCAAAGAGCTCAGGGTCAGTCTGCTGATCGTTAATCGGTTGCAATTGCGTCAGCTGGATTATGTGGTGCCTGAACGCAACAGCCTGACCCAGACCTCGCTGCACAAGGCCCAGTTGCTGGAACAGCAACTGGCAGAGCTGGCCGCCATGAGCCAGCTTTTCGACATCACCGATATGGTTCGGTGGCGGCAGACGCTTACCGCGCCTGCAGCAGCGCCAGCACCCCTTCCAGACTCAACAGGTTAAGGCACACCGGCGCCTTTTCCTGCACCAGCGGCTTGGCGTGCAGGGCCACGCCGAGCCCGGCCTCGGCCAGCATCAGCAGATCATTGGCGCCATCACCAATGGCCACGGTCTGACTGAGCGGGATCTGGTAGCGCTCGGCCAGCTCGACCAGAATACGCGCCTTGGCTTCGGCATCGACGATGTCACCCAGCACCTCGCCGGTAAAACGGCCGTTGTGAATTTCCAGGGTGTTGGCAAAGTCCGCATCCAGCCCCAGAGTCTGGCGCAAATGACCGGTAAAGGGGGTAAAACCACCGGAGGCCAGCGCCACTTTCCAGCCCATGGCTTTCAGCCCTTCGACCAGAACAATCAGGCCCGGCATCAGTGGCATACGCGCGATTACCTGTTCGATAATGGCGGCGTCGGCACCTTCCAGTGCCCTGACGCGGCGACGCAGGCTTTCCGAGAACGGCAAGGCGCCTTCCATCGCCGCCCGGGTAACGGCGGCAACTTCTTCACCGACGCCGGCCAGCAGCGCGATCTCATCGATACATTCCATCTGAATGGCGGTAGAGTCCATGTCCATCAGCACCAGCCCCGGCTTGTCGGCTTCTGGCAAAGCCGGCACACACGCCAGATCCCAGCCGTCGGCCACCGCCTGCAAGCGAGCCTTCAGCGCCGGCGACCAGGCAGACAGACGCAGGCTCAACAGATCGCGCTCGGCAATGCGTTTTACCCCTGACACTTCCACCTGCACACCCGCCTCATCCAGTACCTGCAGACTCGAGTACAACGCGGATTTATGCAGCTGCTCTGCCAGCAGTATCAGATGTCCGGCAGGCTTGGCCAGTTGACCCGGTGTCAGTTGGCCTGGCTGCCACAAGTGAGCGCCGCCAGACAGCACTTCATTCCAGCCAGCAATATTTTCGGGTAAAACATCCATTAACAGTGCCACTCGCTATTCCTATGCTCACAAAGACCAGCGTTCAGGGTAGCGTATTGCTTTTTCGCCAGGCAAGAGACAATATTGCCGCCATGTGGAAAAAACACCCCGTAAAACACAAACTGCTGTTGCTGCTGCTCATGCTGCTGGTGTCGTTCACCGGCTGGCAGTGGCTGCAAGTCACCGAACTCGGTCAACGCTGGCAACAGTTGCCCCAACGCACCCTGGCCGGGCCGTTGGCCGATTACGCCGAACTGCAGGCGGAGCGTGCTCTGCTGGCTGAAGATGACGAGAGCCAACATCAGCTGGTGGAAGAACTGGTCAGCGCCCAACTGGTGGTCGCGGCGCAGTTATACGATGGCGGCGGCCGGCTGCTGGCCGAAGCCGGCACGCTCGACAATGGCGACGCCCCCTACATCCGTCAGCTCTACCGGGAAAGCCGGCCGGTCGGCTTCTTGCGTCTGCAGTTGGCGACGTCGCCCCTGACCATGGTGCAAAGCGGCATCTGGCAACAGCTGCTGCATCATCTAAGTTGGCTGTTCCCCTTGTGCGCGCTGCTGGGCATTCTGGCGGGCATGGGACTCAAGCGCCGACGACAAGGAAGGCGACCGGTGGCCGCCAGCCCTGCACCGTCATCCTCAGGCGGAATCGCCGAGTAACACCGACTCCAGCGCGACTTCCATCATGTCATTGAAGCTGCTCTGGCGCTCATCGGCGCTCAGCGCTTCGTGACGCAGAATATGATCGGACACGGTACAAATGGCCAGGGCCCGGGCACCGTATTCGGCGGCCACACCATACAGCCCCGCCGCTTCCATCTCGACCCCCAGGATACCGTAGCGCTTCATCAGCTCGAACAGCTCGGGCTGGGGCGAATAGAAGAGATCGGCCGAGAACAGACTGCCCACCCTGACCGCGACCTTGCAGGCTCTGGCCGCCGCCACCGCCCGATTTGCCAGCTCGAAGTCGGCGGTGGCGGCAAAGTCATGATCCATGAAGCGAACCCGGTTTACCCTGGAGTCGGTACTGGCGCTCAGACCGATCACCACATCCCTCAGCGCCACATCGTCGCGCACGGCACCGCAGGACCCCACCCGAATAAGGGTATTGACGCCAAACTCGGTAATCAGCTCCTTGGCATAGATGGACACCGACGGAATGCCCATGCCGTGGCCCATGACCGAAATGGTCCGCCCCTTGTAGCTGCCGGTAAAGCCGAGCATGTTGCGTACCTGATTCACCTGTCTGACATCGGACAGAAAGGTATCGGCAATATACTTGGCCCGCAGCGGATCACCCGGCATCAGCACGGTATCGGCAAAATCACCTCGTTCGGCATTGATATGGGGGGTCGCCATCGTCTGTTCTCTCCTGTATTTGTTGTTGGGATAACCATATAACACCCAGCGTATAAAATGAGTGGACTATTTCACTTTCGCCTCTACTTACAAATCGGTCAAAGGGCCAGCTCCACCGACTCGCCGTGAATCCATCCCTGGAGGCTCAGCCGTGCCATCCGTGGCACGGATGGTCGGCCGAGCAGATCCCTTTGTCCTCCTTGATACACCGGCGTTGCCTGTTAGCGCTGTCTGCAGGCAACTCGGAGTTCCAGATGAGGCAACAGAGAACGGCTCCCACGACCGTGAAATGCAAGGGACGGCATTTCCGAGCCCCCAGGGATGGGTTTATGGCGTGTCGAGGGAGGCGGCTGTGTTGCCTCGGGTCTGAGGCCTCAATATGACCAGAGCATTACTGGGATTGATATTACACATCAGCCCTTTGTCCGACGTTTGCTCTGTTTCAAACTTCAACAAAACAAAAGGCGCCCGCAGGCGCCTTGTTTACATCGGTAAAAACGTTCGGAAAAACCGGGTTAGCCGACCAGTGCCAGCAGCACACCGGCGGCGACGGCCGAACCCAGCACACCGGCAACGTTGGGGCCCATGGCATGCATCAGCAGGAAGTTCTGGTTGTTTGCCTCCAGCCCCACCTTGTTGACCACCCGGGCCGCCATGGGGACTGCCGAGACACCGGCCGCACCGATCAGCGGGTTGACCTTGCCGCCCGACAGCTTGCACATCAGCTTGGCCATCAGCACACCACCGGCGGTGCCGATGGAAAAGGCCACAGCGCCCAACGCCAGAATACCCAGGGTGTCGATGGTCAGGAACTTTTCCGCCGACAGCTTGGAGCCAACCGCCAGACCCAGAAAGATGGTGACCGTGTTGATCAGCTCGTTCTGCGCCGTCTTCGACAGCCTGTCCACGACCCCGGACTCCTTCATCAGGTTACCCAGGCAGAACATGCCTATCAGCGGCGCCGCCGCCGGCAAAAACAGTATGGTCAACGTCAGCACCATCAGCGGAAACAGCACCTTCTCCCGCTTGCTCACATGCCGCAACTGCTCCATCTTGATTGCCCGCTCTTGCGGCGTGGTCAGCAATCTCATGATGGGCGGCTGAATAATCGGCACCAGCGCCATATAGGAGTAGGCCGCCACCGCGATGGCACCCAGCAGATCCGGCGCCAGTTTGGAGGCCAGGAAGATAGCGGTCGGCCCATCCGCTCCCCCTATGATGGCGATGGCCGACGCATCGGCCAGGGTAAAATCAAAGCCGGGCAGCGCGTTCAGGGCGATGGCACCGAACAGGGTGGCAAAGATGCCAAACTGCGCCGCCGCGCCCAGCAACAGGGTCTTGGGGTTGGCAATCAGGGCGCCGAAGTCGGTCATGGCACCGACGCCCATGAAGATCAGTAACGGAAAGACGCCGGTGCCGATACCCACTTCATAGATGTAATACAGCAACCCGCCCGGATCGGCCATGCCCGCATTGGGAATGTTGGCCAGCACACCGCCAAAGCCGATGGGCAGCAGCAGCAGGGGCTCGAAGCCCCTGGCAATGGCGAGATAGATGAGGCCCAGGCCTACCGCTATCATCACCAGTTGCTTCCAGTGAAAGTTGGCCAGGCCGGTTTCCTGCCACAGAGTCAGTAACGATTCCATTTCAGCTCCTTAGGCCAGGCTGACCACAGGGTCACCCACAGAAACGGCGTCCCCTTCCTTGACCAGCACATCGAGCACGGTGCCGGCCCGGGCCGCTCGCACCTCGGTTTCCATCTTCATCGCTTCCAGGATCAGCAAGACCTCACCGGCGGCAACCTGACTGCCCGCCTTGGCCACGATTTTGAAGATGTTACCGGCCAGGGGGGCCACGACCGACTCGGCCGCTCCCGTTGGCGCCGCGGCGGCAACGGGGGCAACAGCCGGCGCCTCGGCGTTGGCTTCACGTACGGCGCTGATGCTACCGGCCGGACCCACTTCCACCTCGAATACCTGGCCGTCGACCTTGACCGCATAAACTTCGGCGCCACTCGCGCTGCTGCCGGTCGCCTGTGGCGCTACCGGGGCGGCCACAGGCTCGGGTTCGCTGCCCGGTGCCGGCTCGAAGGCGGAAGCATCGTCACGATGACGAATAAACTTGAGGCCGATTTGCGGGAACAGGGCGTAGGTCAGCACGTCGTCCACCTCATCGGTGGCGACCCGCAGCTGTTCTTCTTTCGCCAGGGCCTGAAACTCGCCGGTGAGCTTGGCCAGTTCGTCGGTCAGCAGATCTGCCGGGCGACAGGTGATCGGCTCGGCGCCGTTCAGCACCCGCTGTTGCAGCTCGGCGTTCACCGGGGCCGGGGCCGCACCGTACTCGCCTTTCAACACGCCGGCGGTTTCCTTGGTGATGCTCTTGTAACGCTCGCCGGTCAATACGTTGATCACCGCCTGGGTGCCGACAATCTGCGAGGTGGGAGTGACCAGCGGAATAAAGCCCAGATCTTCACGTACTCGCGGGATCTCTTTCAGCACTTCGTCCATTCGGTCGGTCGCGCCCTGCTCCTTGAGCTGGCCTTCCATGTTGGTAAGCATGCCACCCGGCACCTGCGACAGCAGGATGCGGGAATCGATACCCTTGAGGCTGCCTTCAAATTTGCCGTATTTCTTGCGCACTTCGCGGAAATAGGCGGCAATCTCTTCCAGCCTGGGCAGATCCAGGCCGGTATCGCGTTCTGACCCCTCCACCATGGCTACCAGGGTCTCGGTGGGCGAATGACCATAGGTCATGCTCATGGAGGAAATAGAGGTGTCCAGGATGTCGATGCCGGCATCGATGGCTTTCATGTGGGTCGGCAGGCTCAGGCCGGTGGTCGCGTGGCAATGCAGTGCCAGCGGCAACTTGACCTCGGCCTTGATGCGCGTAATAAGCTTCTCGGCTTCATAGGGTTTGAGCAGCCCCGCCATGTCCTTGATACAGATGGAATGACAGCCCATGTCCTCGAGCTTTTTCGCCATGTCCACCCACATTTCCAGGGTGTGCACCGGTGACGTGGTATAGGAGATGGTGCCCTGGGCGTGGCCGTCGACCGCCACCGTGGCCTTGATGGCGGTTTCCAGATTACGCACGTCGTTCATGGCATCGAAAATGCGGAACACGTCCATGCCATTGGTGCGCGCCCGCTCCACAAACTTGTACACCAGATCGTCTGCGTAATGGCGGTAGCCCAGCAGGTTCTGACCCCGCAACAGCATTTGCTGCGGGGTTTTGGGCATGGCTTTTTTCAGGGCACGCAGACGCTCCCAGGGATCTTCACCCAGATAGCGAATACAGGAATCGAAGGTAGCGCCTCCCCAGGTTTCCAGCGACCAGTAGCCGATGTTATCGAGCTTTTCGGCGATGGGCAGCATATCTTCCAGCCGCAGTCGGGTAGCGAGCAGAGATTGGTGAGCGTCACGCAACACCACATCGGTGATGGCAAGAGGTTTGGTCATTTGACAAGCTCCGTTTAAGTTCCGTTAAGTTCCGTTAAGTTCCGTTTTGGTCAGTGCAGACGTTATGTCGGCCTGACTCAGTGTTTTTTATTGTTTTTATAGTGATTGATGGCAACGCCGATAGCGGCCATTTTTTGTGGGCTCAGGCCATTGCCGGCAGGCATGGCGGTGGCGTTGGCGGAAACCGGCCTGGGTGCCGGTTCGGCGGCAACCAGCGATAATACCTTGATGGCCAGAATGGTGAGTGAGAGAAAGGAAAATACAAACACCATGCCCAACCCCATCAGTCCGGCGGCTTCAAATAATTGAGAAGAGACGTTATTCATCAGCATGTTCCTTGCTGTCCATGATCCGGCCATGAGCATACCCAGCTTGCAGAGACCTTGGCAACGCTGCATATTCAAAAATGTTGTAAAGATTACAAAAAAACTTCATCACGCCGACAAAAACAAGATTTAAAACCATAAAAAGAACATAAAAATTCATTTAACTTATTAAAAGTAGTTTGCATACAGAAACAAAAAGAGTTGTACGAAATAATGGGCAGCAACAGGGGTAAACTTGAGAACAAAAAGAGAGGGATACGCCGAAAATCGAGAACAACAGGCATGAAAAAGCCGGCACAGGGCCGGCTTTTCAATATGGCGCATCCGGGAGGATTCGAACCTCCGACCGCTCGGTTCGTAGCCGAGTACTCTATCCAGCTGAGCTACGGATGCTTTTAAAATGGCGGTGAAGGAGGGATTCGAACCCTCGATGCGGGTATAAGCCGCATACTCCCTTAGCAGGGGAGCGCCTTCAGCCTCTCGGCCACCTCACCGTGTTTGCAGGCAAACAATATAAGTGCAAAGGCCGGCTATTTGCCGGCCTTTCAATATGGCGCATCCGGGAGGATTCGAACCTCCGACCGCTCGGTTCGTAGCCGAGTACTCTATCCAGCTGAGCTACGGATGCAATTTTTAACTATTAAAAGATTCAGATGGCGCATCCGGGAGGATTCGAACCTCCGACCGCTCGGTTCGTAGCCGAGTACTCTATCCAGCTGAGCTACGGATGCTTTTCTGAAACTTTTCCAACCTGGTACTACTTACTAAATATGGCGCATCCGGGAGGATTCGAACCTCCGACCGCTCGGTTCGTAGCCGAGTACTCTATCCAGCTGAGCTACGGATGCGTAAATGGCGGTGAAGGAGGGATTCGAACCCTCGATGCGGGTATAAGCCGCATACTCCCTTAGCAGGGGAGCGCCTTCAGCCTCTCGGCCACCTCACCGTGTTTGCGGGGCGTATATTACCGTCAGGCCAAAATAAGTCAAACACTTTTCCAACCTGATTTATTTGTTCGAACAGTCTTTAAACACAATGAGTTAAAAGCAGCCAGAAAGAACAAGAAACACCCCGAATCCGCTTAGTACTGGCTGTCTTCGGCGGTACCTTTCTCGGCCTGTATCCGCATATAAATCTCTTCACGGTGCACAGATACTTCTTTCGGCGCATTAACACCGATACGCACCTGGTTACCCTTAACACCCAGCACGGTTACGGTGACTTCGTCACCAATCATCAGGGTTTCCCCTACTCGTCGAGTCAAAATCAGCATCTGGCTGCTCCTGTATACGCTATGTAATAGTCAAAAATGTTACTTATTATCCGATAAAGGTATGCAAAAACCTAGCTTTTCCCCCACTAACCAACAGATGGGGTGCTCTTGGCTTCAAATCAAGAGGCCTGTCATAGACAGGCCTCTTTTATTGCCACTTAACGTTACCCTGCAGCCTGTTTTTACCCTTTTAACATTATAGCCGCTCTGTCAACCAGGGAGTAACGGACGCCAGCGCCGCCGGCAGCCGGGCCGGCTCGGTACCGCCGGCCTGAGCCATGTCCGGTCGGCCACCGCCCTTGCCGCCCACCTGCTGGGCCACCAGGTTGACCAGTTCACCGGCCTTGACCTTGCCGGTCAGATCCTTGGTGACGCCGGCAATCAGGCTTACCTTGTCGTCCGTTACCGTGGCCAGTACCACGATACCGGATTGCAGCTTGTTCTTGAGATCGTCCAGAGAGCCGCGCAGCGACTTGCTGTCAACGCCTTCCAGGTTGGCGACCAGCACCTTGGTGCCGTTCACCTCGATCACCTGCTCCAGCAGCGCCGTGCCCGCGTGCGCGGTCAGCTTGGCCTTGAGCTGCTCGATTTCCTTCTCCAGCTGACGGCTGCGATCCAGCACCTGACGCACCTTGTCGGACACCGCAAACACATCCCCTTTCACCAGGCCAGCCGCCTGGGCCAGTTCCTGATTCAGCTGATGCAGATAGGCCAAGGCCGCTTCACCGGTCACGGCTTCGATACGACGAACGCCGGCGGCAATGCCGCTTTCGGACAGGATCTTGAACAGACCGATGTCACCGGTGCGCTGCACATGGGTACCGCCACACAATTCGGTGGAAGCGTCGCCCATGGACACCACGCGCACTTCATCGTCGTATTTCTCGCCGAACAGCGCCATGGCACCGGCTTCCTTGGCGGAGTCCAGATCCATCAGCCGGGTAGAGACTTCGTGGTTGGCACGGATCTCCTTGTTGACCATGTCTTCGATTTCACGAATTTCCTGCTCGGTCATGGCTTCCAGATGAGAAAAGTCGAAGCGCAGACGATCGGGTCCCACCAGCGAGCCTTTCTGAATGACATGGTCGCCCAGCAGATTACGCAGACAGTCGTGCATCAGGTGAGTAACCGAGTGGTTCAGCGCCGTGGCCTGACGGCGAGAAGTATCCACAGCAGCAGTAACCGCCTCGCCCACTTCCAGGGTGCCCAGCTCCAGCTGACCAAGGTGCAGTATGCCCTTGCCGGCTTTCTGGGTGTCTTTGACCACGAACAGGCCGTCATCCAGCTTGATCACGCCGGTATCACCAACCTGACCACCAGACTCCGCGTAGAAGGGGGTCTTGTCCAGCACCACGGCGCCTTCTTCACCCGCGATCAGCGCCGAGACCGGCTCACCGTCCTTGAACATCGCCGTCACCCTGGCCTGCTCGGCCAAATGCTGGTAACCGGTAAAATCGGTTTCGCCATCCACCTTGATGACCCTGGAGTAATCCACACCGAAGTTGGAGGCTTCCTTGGCCCGCTCCCGCTGCTGCTGCATCAGAGTTTCGAAACCAGCTTCGTCAATGCTCAGCTCGCGGTCACGCAATACGTCGGCGGTCAGGTCCGCCGGGAAACCATAGGTATCGTACAGCTTGAACACCACCTCGCCCGGCAGCACCTTCGCGTCACCCAGCTCTGCAATGGCATCTTCCAGCAGTTGCAGACCACGACCCAGGGTGCGGGCAAACTGCTCTTCTTCCAGCCGCAGTACCTTTTCGATAATGGCACGCTGGGTGTTCAGCTCCGGATAGGCATCGGACATCTGCTCGCACAGCGCCCCCACCAGGGTGTAGAAGAAGGACTGCTCGGCACCCAGCTTGCGGCCGTGACGCACGGCGCGACGAATGATACGACGCAGCACATAGCCCCGGCCTTCGTTGGAGGGCATGACGCCGTCGGCAATCAGGAAGGAGCAGGAACGGATGTGGTCGGCGATGACCCGCAGCGACTTGTTATCCAGATCATCGGTGCCCACGGCCTTGGCCGCCGCCTTGATCAGTGCCTGGAACAGGTCGATTTCATAGTTGGAATGCACGCCCTGCAGTATGGTGGCAATACGTTCCAGCCCCATGCCGGTATCGACCGACGGCTTGGGCAGCGGCTCCATGGTGCCGTCTGCCTGGCGGTTGAACTGCATGAACACCAGGTTCCAGATCTCGATATAACGATCGCCGTCTTCTTCCGGGCTGCCGGGAGGACCGCCCCAGATATGCTCGCCGTGATCGTAGAAGATCTCGGTACAGGGACCGCAGGGACCGGTATCACCCATGGTCCAGAAGTTGTCGGATGCATACTGGGCACCCTTGTTGTCGCCGATACGCACGATACGCTCGGCCGGCACACCCACTTCCTTCGACCAGATGTCGAAGGCCTCGTCATCGGTGGCGTACACGGTCACCCACAGCTTGTCTTTGGGCAGCTTGACCACCTCGGTCAGAAATTCCCAGGCGAAGCGAATGGCATCCTGCTTGAAGTAGTCACCAAAACTGAAGTTACCCAGCATTTCGAAAAAAGTATGGTGACGCGCGGTATAACCCACATTCTCCAGATCGTTGTGCTTGCCGCCGGCGCGCACGCAACGCTGAGAGCTGGTGGCCCGGTTGTAGGCCCGCTGCTCCAGCCCCAGGAACAGATCCTTGAACTGGTTCATGCCGGCATTGGTAAACAACAGGGTCGGGTCGTTGTGGGGCACCAGCGAGCTGGATGCCACCACCTGGTGGCCCTGCTGGCGGAAATACTCGAGAAACGCGGTGCGTAACTCAGATGTGGTCATCTGCATGGATAATCCTGTTCAATTGCGGGGTTCATAGGCGTTAACCCGGATAATTTAAAAGGTATCCGGGTCAATGTAAAACGCGCCTTGCAGCGGCGGAGCAGAAAGGGCTACTCCGGCGGGGTCTCCAGGGCGTAGCGAACCTGGTCTGACGTGAAGCCCCGGCTCTGCAGATAACGCACCCGTTTGGCCTTTTCCTTGATATCCAGCCGCTCGGCAAAGGCGAAGCGAGACCGATAACAGGCCAATGCCAGCTCGAACCAGTCCGGGGCTTCCTCTGCCAGTGCCTGTTCGATATCGGCCTGGGTCACGCCCTTGCGCTGCAGCTCGACACGAATACGCAACGGGCCGTGCTTCCTGAAGATATGCTGGCGTACCTGCACCACGGCAAAGCGACTGTCGCACAGCCATTGCTGCTGCTCCAGCTTGTCCAGCGCCAGCTCGATAAGCTCGGCGTCAAACTGCCGTTGCCGCAGTTTTTGAGCCAGCTCGCGACGGCTGTGATCCCGGCGGGACAGCAGCCGGAGGGCGCAATCCCACAGCTGTTGAGGAGTAAGTGGTGGTTCCATCATGTTCTGTTAACAATACCGATAAAAACAAAGGCCGGGAAATCCCGGCCTGTTGATTAAAACTCTTCGTTGTTGTTCGGGCCGTCCAGCTCGGCCAGCGCCTCGCCTTTGGCTGCCCCTTCGTCTTTGGCACTTCCCGGTGCCAGCAACAACATCTGGCGTAGCTGCAACTCGATTTCGTCGGAAATGTCTTTATGCTCCAACAGATATTTCATCGAATTGGCCTTGCCCTGGCCTATCTTGTTGCCTTTGTAGCTGTACCAGGCACCGGCTTTTTCTACCAGCTTGTGCTTGACGCCCAGCTCGATCAGCTCGCCTTCCTTCGAGATACCGGCGCCGTACACGATCTGGAACTCGGCCTGCTTGAACGGCGGTGCCACCTTGTTCTTGACCACCTTGACCCGGGTTTCGTTGCCGATGACTTCATCACCTTCCTTGATGGCACCGATACGACGAATATCAAGACGAACAGAAGCGTAGAACTTGAGCGCGTTACCGCCGGTGGTGGTTTCGGGGCTGCCGAACATGACGCCGATTTTCATGCGGATCTGGTTGATGAAAACCACCAGGCAGTTGGCGCTCTTGATGTTACCGGTCAGCTTGCGCAGCGCCTGCGACATCAAACGCGCCTGGAGACCCACGTGGGAGTCGCCCATTTCGCCTTCGATTTCGGCGCGAGGCGTCAGGGCCGCCACCGAGTCGACAATGATGACGTCGACGGCACCGGAGCGCACCAGCATGTCGCAGATTTCCAGCGCCTGCTCGCCGGTATCCGGCTGGGACACCAGCAAGTCGTCGACATTTACACCCAGTTTGCCCGCATAAACCGGATCCAACGCGTGCTCCGCATCCACGAAGGCACAGACCTTGCCGGCACGCTGTGCCTCGGCAATCACCTGCAACGTCAGGGTGGTTTTACCGGAAGACTCGGGACCATAGATCTCGACAATACGACCGGTGGGCAGACCGCCGATACCGAGCGCGATATCCAGCGACAGAGAGCCGGTGGAGATCGACTCGACATTCAGCGCCTTGTTGTCGCCCAGCCGCATGATAGAGCCTTTGCCAAATTGCTTTTCAATCTGGCCCAGGGCCGCAGCCAAGGCTTTTTCTTTGTTCTGATCCATGAGGAGCTCCGCTGATTAATGCGTCGAAAAATATAAGGTTGAGTATACTGGTTATTCGTACAGTATCAAGTCTGTGAGGAAGCCAACAGGGCCAGACAATCCTGCAGCGCCGCCGCTATGGTTTGCCGGCGCACGGCCAGGCGGTCACCTTCAAGTTGCAGCAGGCGACAATGGGTTTTATTCTCCGCCGCCAGATAGCAGGCCAGCCAGACGGTGCCAACCGGTTTTTCCGGGCTACCACCGCCGGGGCCGGCCACACCGCTGACCGCCACCCCGAGTGAGTCACCGCCGGCCGCACAGGCACCTTTGGCCATGGCGATCACCACCGCCTCGCTGACGGCACCATCACGCTCGATAAGCGCGGGATCGACGCCCAGCATCTCGCTCTTGGCCGCATTGGAGTAGGTAACAAAACCGCGCTCGAACCAGGCCGAGCTGCCGGCAATATCGGTGATGGTACAGGCAATGCCACCCCCGGTACAGGATTCGGCCGTGGTCACCGTCAGCCCTCGACTCAGCAAGGCGTCACCCAGTTGTTGTGCCAGTGTCGTCAGATTCAAAGCGCCCTCCCCGGTCCATCGATATATTGAAAACTGATGGCTATTATGCCGAGCCGGAGCGGCATCGCCAACCGTCGCCTCAGGTATTAAAAAAAGGGCTGGCGGTGATCCCCTGCCACAACACCACCAGTGCCGACAGCGCGGAAATCAGCAGTATCGCCGGGCGGGCGCTGTCTTTCTGAAAGACCCTTTCAAGCCGCCGCGACAACCAGAAGCCCAGCAAAACGCCGGGCAGCATTTTCAGAACCAGTGCAGGGGCAAGCAATTCAAGCCCGCCATTCAGCAATAACATCAGTACCGACAACGGCGTGCCGATCAGGAAAAAAGCGGCAATCTCGTTGCGGGTCGTCAACCGTGACTCGTGTTGATAGAGCAAGGCCATCGGCGGGCCGCCGACCGAGGTGGCGGTGCCGAGCACGCCGGAGAGAAATCCCGCCACCGTCAGGCTGACCGGGGTCAGCGCAACCCCGTAGCGACGCAGGCTCAACCAGACCGCCAATAGCAGTGCCGTGCCGAAAAACAGGCTCAATTGCCAGGACGCTATGCTCACCAGCAATAAAGCGCCGCACCAGGAGCCGGGCAGACGCGCCACAATGGCGGGCAGCACTCGCCGCCAGTTAAGCGTATGCCGCTGCTTGAGCACCACCACGATAGACAGCATCCAGCCCAGTACCAGTACCGGCCCGGGCACATAGGCGGGATCGATCAGATACAGCAGGGGCGCGGCCAGCAAACCAAAGCCGATACCCACCCAGGCTTGCACCACTATGCTGCAGGTAACAATCAACAGCGCCAGCAAATCGATCGGGGTATACAGCATGCCGTTATCCTGCGTAAAAGGCGGCTATTCTAGCACGCAATAACAATGCCGGGCCGCAGACATGGCTCATCGCCAGAAAGACGGTCAAAGACGGCGCCAAGATTGGTATATTGCACGAATGTAGGCGGGCGCGCGCTTTAGCCGCGAAATCCTGCGCAGCAGGATCTGACGCACAGAGCAACATGAAACATAAGCGCAAAGATATCGCTCTGCGATATTGCAGGATGTGGCTACGCTACATTGCGAAGCTGAAGCAGTGCCTACAAAAGCGGTTATTCTGCAATAATCGCTTTTGTAGGCAAAACCGAGATCCTGACCTTCGTCAGGATGACGGTACTTCAAATAAAAAGGCACCCATCAACAAAGAAAGGTGCCTGTCTTTAAGCCGGGTGCTTGTTGTTACTGGTTACCGGCTGCCGGCTCCCTGGCGGGATCGATCGCTGTTTTCCACCAGAATACCGGCACCGAGACGGTTGATCTCGGCCCACAGCGACTCATCGATCTCGATGCCGTTATCGATGATGTATTCCTTGTTCTCGGCCAGATCCTCGGGACTCATGTAGCGTGCATTGCGGTTACCCTTGGACCGCTGCAGCGATCCGGCCAGATCCACCCGGGAACTGCAGACAATGGTCAATGTCTGGGGTTCATCCGGGCTGGTCACCAGCGTGGTGGCCGCTTCGCTGAAGCTGGGATAACGCTCCCCCGCCTTGATGGCCGCGGCGTATTCCTTCACCGTCTTGCTGCCATTCTGCCAGTAGGCGGTCACACTGATACCGCGTCGGCCACAGTCGGTCAGGGCCTTGAGCGCAAACATACGATTGTGACAGTTATGCACGGTAATGGTGGCGATGCCGTTTTCCAGCGCCTTGGCGTGCGCCAGATCCACCGACGCCGCGATGCAGTTCAACGCACTGCGATCATTGCTGTCGATAATGGCCGAGGTACTGTCTTCATAGACCACGGTACTCAGTGGCTTGTCGGCATCCAGACCGATATAGGGCAGTGCCCGCTTCAGCTCTTCCAGCCCGTTGAGGCCGTGTTTTTCCAGCCACAGCACCATGTTGGCGGCATCTTCATAGTTACCCACAAAGTAACCGGCCGATTCGAAACAGCGGCGCAGCGCCGCCTTCAGTTCATTCATCGAAACCTGCATCAGCTGTCTCCTTCCTGTGTCGGTGCCAGCGGCATAAACCAGTCGTCGTTATAGATTTTTCCGATGTCTTCCAGCAAGGGCGCACCCTGATACATGGTATTGCGTACCCACAGTTTGGAGCGCGGATCGAACTTGCTGACCCCGAAAAAAGACAGCTTGCAGCGCAACAGGTGCATGGGCAGTATGTCCCGCGCCAGCAGGTTGGCCTGAATGTCGCCATACACACACCGGTCCATGCTCTGGATGCGGCGCACTATGCCGCGCAGCTTGGGCCGGGCCACCATGAAGCGGGCCGTGGTGTGCTGCGGATTTTCCTTGATGTACTGGCACAATAGCTCGTAACACTTGGCTACGGCGTAGCCCACGCCCAGCGCCATCTGTTTTTCCCGGCCGCTATCGAGGGCACATTCACCCAGGCGGGGTTCCATTTTTTCTTCCGAGCGATACCAGAAAATATCCCGCGCTCCCGCCTTGCTGAAGTCGATTTTCAGCGTCCAGTCATAGCGACGCTCTATCACTTCCTTCAGCTTCTGCAGCGGCATCAGCGGATCCAGATCGAGAAACTCTTCCACGCAATAGTAGTCATCGAGCCCGTCCACCAGTTGCGGGTACAGCTCCAGCAACACAGAGACCAGCAGCTCCTGTCCCTGCAACGAGCAATGTTGCTCACTCCAGGCCAGCAGGGTATTCCAGTCGGTCAGGGAGCGAGCGGCCTCCTGCTGCAGGGCAGCCAGATCTTCAATCACCCTTTTGTTGTTATCGCTCTGCCAGGGATCTTCGGTCAGGGTTTCGGCCATGTGCCGGGCACTGCGGTCCAGCAGGGTGTCAAACTGGCGGCGCACCGGCTCGTCGATATGGCCGAGGCTGCGCACCAGCGCCAGCGCCAGCTCCCGCATTTCTACCCACTGATTGATCAGCATGGGGTGATTGATCAGATACGGCGCCATGCCGAGACCGGTGGAGTTGCCGATGCCGAAGTAGCGTTTTATCTCCGTTTGCATGGGGTGGTATTGCTTCGGATTACGGCTTTGGGCGATATGTTCCACCTGCAGCAGACTGAAGTTTCTCAGCATCAGGCAGGCAAACATTTCGGCGGCAAAGGGACGGGCAAAGTCCGGATAACGGCTGCTGACCTTGTCCCAGTCGGCCATGCCCAGCTTGCCGCTGCCATAGACGGCGGTGGTGCGATACAGATAACCGACCTTGGCGATCTGGGCCACATCGGGCTGCTCGCCTTTGGCCAGCTGATCGACCACATAATCGAAGTTGCGGGCGCTGCGATTGGCGCGAGACAGTACGAATACCCGCGAATCCACCCTTCCGGCCTCCTGCAGGGGGACATTCTGGCGCAAAAACGCCAGATACTCGTCTTCGACCCGGCCTTCCACCAGCGCCATGGTCAGATCCCACTTGCTGGCGATGACCCTGTCGTTACGTTCTTCGGGGCTCAGGTAATCGGAAAAAATGACGAAGCTGAACAGGCCCTGAGGGGTGTTGATTTCATAAATCACGGTGCCATAACCGTCGGCACACAAGTCCTGACGTACCGTACCTATCTGCCAGCGTTCCAGCATGATGCGGCGCACCAGTATGCGCATGAAACTCAACCGACTCTGATGCATGGCACCCAGCCGTTCCAGATCCATCACCTGCTCAACGGGTCGCAGCGGCAGTGCATTGGGCCCCCGCAGGGAGGCTTTGATCGCAGCTAACCTCATCATATTTCTACCCTCGATAATTGCTATATGTCCTTATTGCGCCATTGTTCGGACACCTAGCCCGACACGACACAGGGTCTGGAAGAAAAGACGGCATTCGAATTTCTGTGTCGAATGATCGGCCCACTTCCTGCCTCATGGAGCGCATCATCAGACAAAGCGATAAAACCAGACAAGTTAAATGGATATATCAATTGATAAGTAAAGTTTATCGATATGCTAACAAGGCGCATCAATACTGATGGCAATGTAAATATATGACCGCTTAATCAGGAAATATAATTAACAAAAATGAGAGATAAGGCAGGTTATGGTCGCTCATCCCTGCCGGTGGGGAGCCGGCAGGGAGCAGTCACTCAGTCTTGTCGGCTGGCCAGAATGAAGTCAACCAGCGCCTGGGCCGGCGGGGGCAGTGACTTGTTGTTCAGCCGAATGATGCCGATGCGGCGGGTGATCATCGGGGTGTGCAGTGGAATGAAGGTCAGCCGGGTATTGCCCTGCGGAAAGGCATACCAGGGCAGCGTGGTCACGCCAAAGCCGGCTTCCAGCATGGCGACCAGCGAGATCATGTTGGAGATGTAATACTGGGAGTGAGCCAGCAGAGATTCAGCTTCACTGCCCTCCAATAGGCGAGACGTGCCATTACTGATTAGTCGATACCGCTGTAATGCCTGCCAATGCACTTCGCTGTGGCGGGCCAGTGGATGGTCATGAGGGCACACCACGCCTAATTTATCTTCCCACACCGGCGTAAAGTGCTTTTCGCTCTGGTCATGCTCGTCGAACAGGCTGGCGATACCAAAGTCCACCTGCTGGTTTTCCACCATTTTCAGCACGGCGCCCGAGTTATCGTCAAACACACTGACATACAGTTCGCTGTCACCGATAAAGTTCATCAACAGCTCGGGCAGAAAGCGGCTGGCGATGGACGGCACCGAGGCCAGCCGCAAATGGCCAGTCTTGTGCTCGACCAGCAACGCCATGTCTTCGGCAATGCGGTCGTGATGGGCAATCAACTCCTTGGCCCTGGGCAAAAATTGTTTGCCAAAAGGCGTCAGCTCGGTCTTGGCAGAGCGGCTGTTGCGCTTCTCGAACAGCGCCTCGCCCAGCTTGTTTTCCAGATCGCGTATAGAAAGTGAAATGGCCGGCTGGGTTCGGTGTGCCTTTTCGGCGGCCACGTGAAAGCCTTTCAGCTCGGCCACCCAGACGAAGTGACGCAGCTGTGTGATTTTGAATTCCGGCAACACGATAAGACTTCCTTATCAATCAATATTATTTATTAATTTTTATTATTAAAGCACAGCTCTTATGATGAATCCAACTTGGTATAGGAGATCTATTATGTCTGTTTCAGTATTTCGCAACTACATTGCCGGTGAGTGGGTTGAAGGTTCAAGCTCAGTTGCCAACGTCAGCCCTTCCGACCTCAGCGATGTAATAGGTCACTACGCTCAGGCCGATGCCGCCCAGACCAAAGACGCCATCGCCGCCGCCGTTAACGGCCAGCTGGAATGGCAGAAAAGCGGTCTGGAGCAGCGCTACGCGGTGCTGATGGCCATCGGTGACGAACTGATCGCCCGCAAGGACGAACTGGGTCGCATCCTCGCCCGGGAAGAAGGCAAGACCCTGGCCGAAGGCGCCGGTGAAGTCTACCGCTCCGGCCAGTTCTTCCACTACTATGCCGCCGAAGTGCTGCGCCAGATGGGCGAAACCGCCGATTCGGTACGCCCCGGCGTCGAAATCGAAACCCGCCGCGAGCCGGTCGGTGTAGTCGGCATCATCACGCCCTGGAACTTCCCCACCGCCACCGGCGCCTGGAAAATCGCTCCGGCCCTGGCCTTCGGTAATGCCGTGGTATGGAAGCCGGCCAATCAGGTTCCTGCTTCTGCCTGGGCGCTGACCGAGATCATCTCGCGCCAGAACCTGCCTGCCGGTACCTTCAACTTGGTGATGGGCCCGGGTGCCGAAGTCGGTGATGTACTGATCAACTCCCGCGATATCAATGCCCTGACCTTTACCGGCTCGCTAGAAACCGGTCGCAAGGTCGCCGGGGCCACCGCCGTCAATCTGGTCAAGTGCCAGCTGGAAATGGGCTCCAAGAACGCCCTGGTGGTACTGGATGATGCGGATCTGGATAACGCGGTCGAATGTGCCGTGGGCGGCGCCTACGGTGGTACCGGCCAGAAGTGCACCGCCTCTTCCCGTCTGATCGTGACCGAAGGCATTCACGACCGCTTCGTTGCCGCCGTGATCGAGCGCATGAAGAAGCTGGTGGTTGGTAACCCGCTGAAAGCAGGCGTACACATCGGTGCCGTGGCCGACGCCCGTCAGATGGAGTCCAACCTGAAGTATCTGGAGCTGGCCAAAAACGAAGGCGGCAAGCTGGTGTACGGCGGTGAAGTGATCACCGAAGACACCGAAGGCTACTACATGCAGCCGGCGCTGTTCACCGAGACCACCAACGACATGACCATCAACCGGGAAGAAGCCTTCGCGCCTATCGCCTGCGTCATCAAGGTCAAGGACTACGCCGAAGCACTGGCCACCCTGAACGACACCAACTTCGGCCTGACCGGCGGCATCTGCACCGAGTCGCTGAAATACGCCACCGACTTCAAACGCAACGCCAAGACCGGCTGTGTGATGGTGAACCTGCCGACCGCCGGTACCGATTACCATGTGCCGTTTGGCGGCCGCAAGGATTCCAGCTTCGGCCCGCGTGAGCAGGGTACCTACGCCAAGGAATTCTACACCGTTGTGAAAACCACCTACATCCGCGCGTAACGGGGACGGGGCCATGAGCAGAGCATTGCATAACGACATGATAGTGATCGACGGTCTCCAGTATTCCAACTGGAACCGGGAGATCTTCGAACAACTGCACGAAGGCGGCGTCACCATGGTGCACGCTACCATCGTCTATCACGAGCAAATCCGTGAAACCCTGATGCGCGTTGCCGAATGGAACCGTCAGTTCGAGCAGCATGGCGATCTGATCATGCCGGTTCGCAGCGCCGCCGATATTCGACGCGCCAAGGCCGAAGGCAAGGTCGGCGTTATGTTCGGGGCGCAGAACTGCTCCCCTATCGAAGACGATATCGGCATGGTGGAGGTGATGCGTGATCTGAACCTGATGATCATGCAGCTGACCTACAATAACCAGAGCCTGCTGGCCTGCGGCTGCTACGAAGCGGTCGACAGCGGCGTCACCCGCTTCGGCCGCCAGGTGATCAAGGAAATGAACCGGGTCGGCATGGTGGTGGACATGAGCCACAGCGCCGAGCGCAGCACCCTGGAGGCGATCGAGATTTCCGAACGTCCCATCGTGATCTCGCACGCCAACCCGCTGAGCTTTCACGACGCCAAGCGCAACAAGTCGGATACGGTGCTGAAGGCACTGGCCGAGTCCGGTGGTTTGCTGGGCTTTAGCGCCTATCCCTTCCACCTGAAGAATGGCCCCGACTGCACCCTGGAACAGTACTGCGACATGATTGCCGACACCGCAGAGCTGATGGGCGTTGACCGGCTGGGCATCGGCACCGACCTGTGTCAGAACCAGCCGCTGTCGGTGCTGGAATGGATGCGTAACGGTCGCTGGTCCAAATCCATGGATTACGGCGAAGGCTCCAAGTCCAATGCCGATTGGCCGCGCCCGCTGTCCTGGTTCCGCGACAGCCGCGACTTCCCCAACCTGACCCAGGGCCTGCTGGCCCGGGGCTTCAGCAAGGAAGACGTGGCCAAGATCATGGGCCTGAACTGGCTCAACTTCCTGGATGATGCCCTGCAGCCGCAAACCGCTAGTCGTTAAGGATAACAAGGGGAGCCACGGCTCCTCTTTGCATGATGTTCCATTATGGAGGCGAACATGAGCAATAAAACAGAGGCATCCCTGGCCATGAATAAGGATATCAACGCCAAACCCGGCTTTTTCACCGGTCTCGACCTGCCGGTTTTTCTGATCAGCGGTGGCGCCCTGCTGCTGTTCGTCGCCATGGCGCTGTATGACATCGAGCTGGTTTCGGCTTTCGTCAACAGTGCCTTTGCGGTATCTACCCGGCTGTTCGGCGCCTACTGGCAGGTGCTGCTGCTGATGACCTTCCTGATCGGGTTGGCCATGGCCGTGGGCCGTGGTGGGCAGGTTCGTTTGGGTAATCTGAGCAAGCCCGAAATGTCCACCTTTCAGTGGATGTCGATCATCATGTGTACCCTGCTGGCCGGAGGGGGCGTGTTCTGGGCCGCCGCCGAGCCCATGGCACACTTTATGTCACCGCCGCCCATGTATGCGGGCGAAACCGACAAGATGAACATGGCCATCAACGCCATGGCCCAGAGCTTCATGCACTGGGGATTTTTGGCCTGGGCCATTCTTGGCAGCCTGACCGGCATCGTGTTCATGCACCTGCACTACGACAAGGGCCTGCCGCTGAAGCCGCGCACCCTGCTCTACCCGGTGTTTGGCGACAAGGTGATGAAAGGCTGGCTCGGCTCTCTGGTCGATGCCTGCTGCGTGCTGGCGGTGGTTGCCGGTACCGTGGGGCCCATCGGCTTTCTCGGCCTGCAGGTCAGCTTCGGTCTGGAAAAACTGTTCGGCATTCCCGATGTCTACAGCACCCAGGTGGCCATTCTGGTCGGCCTGATCTGCATCTATACCCTGTCGGCGGTGAGCGGCGTGACCCGCGGCATTCAGATATTGAGCAACATCAATGTGGTGCTGGCCGCCTTTCTGATGCTGTTTATTTTTCTGTTCGGCCCGACCGCCTTCATCGTTAACACCTATCTGCATGCCTTTGGCCTCTATCTGAACAACTTTATCCCGATGGCGACGTTCCGCGCCGATCCGGCCTGGCTGGACTGGTGGACCGTGTTCTTCTGGGGTTGGTTCCTGGGTTATGGCCCGCTGATGGCGATGTTTGTGGCACGTATTTCCCGCGGCCGCACCGTGCGTCAGGTAATAGTGCTGATTTCCATCATAGCGCCCATGATCACCTGCTTCTGGTTCACCATCATGGGTGGCAGCGGCCTGGCGTTCGAGCTGGCCAATCCCGGCAGCGTGTCCGGTCCCTTCACCGGTTTCAACCTGCCCGCCGCCCTGCTGGCGATTACCGAACAGCTGCCGATGGGCTTTATCATCTCGGTGCTGTTTCTGGTGCTCACCACCATCTTCGTCGCCACCACCGGTGACTCCATGACCTATGCGGTGTCCATGGTCATGACCGGTACCGACCATCCTCATGCGGGTGTGCGGGTGTTCTGGGGCATCATGATGGGGGTAGTGGCCGCCATCCTGATTTCCATCGGCTCCGGCGGTATCACCGCCCTGCAGTCCTTCATCGTGGTCACCGCCGTGCCGGTATCACTGGTGCTGCTGCCCACCCTGTGGACGGCGCCGAAAATCATCAAAAAAATGGCGACGGAACAGGGGCTGTAAGCCGTCGCCGGCACCGGGAAAATGCCCGGTGCAACCTCTTTTGAGCGGCAATAGCCGCTCTTTTTTTCACTGCATAAAGTAAAGGAACAATCGATGAAAACAGCCGTAAAAACCGAACTCTTCGCCTCCAAGGCGCCGCTGGAATGGGCCGTCATGGCCAATGGTCAGTTCTATACCGCCCAGATCCCCATTGATACCGAAGGCAAGGTGGTCGACGGCGGTATCGAAGCTCAGGCCCGCCAGACCATGGACAACTTCAAGCACACGGTAGAAGCGGCCGGCCTGACCATGGCGGATGTGACCCAGGTGCTGATCTACGTCACCGCCCGCGACCAGCTGCCGGTGTTCAACAAGGTCTATGCCGAGTACTTCGAGGCCCCCTACCCCAACCGCGCGGCCATGATCGTCGCCGGCCTGGCCCGGGAAGAAATGCTCTGCGAGATCGTGGCCTACGCCGCCCAGCCCTGATGCATTTGAACCCGACATTCCCCCTCGGTGGAAAATATTCGGAATAAACAGGGCGACCCGACTGCGCTTGTCGGCGGGTCGCCCTTACCCTGCCTCATCGCTACCGCTCGACCACCTTCATTATTACCACTCATGCCTTCCATCCCGGATGCTGGTATCATGCCGCCCCGGCAGCGGGCCTGTCGTCGCTCGCCGCACCGTTTCCAGAAACAGTCTCATAAAGATATAAGGTATTGATTTAGCTATGAATCAAGACAACACCCAACATACTCCCATGATGCATGGGTGTATTAGCATTGATTTATAAAGTATTTTTAAAACAAAAAATAAAAACCTACAATTCAACCTACACAAAATCCGGGCTCACGATCTGGCCGATTCTCCCCTCTAACTCGCCATTCATCACTTAGCACCACGCATCCTCTGCACAGATTGCACCGTTAAATATTGAATAAAAATACAAATCAAACTCGATTATAAAAATTTATAAACCCATATCACTTCATTGATCTCGGTAGAACAACACTGCCTTTTCTCAGCCTGCGTTGATCAGGCGTCAATGGAGTATTCGTTATGTCTCACCTCATCGAATCCATGGCCTACGTGGGCCAAACGCCCTGGCATGGCCTGGGCAATCAGCTCAGTCGCCAGCAGCCGCTGTCGGTCTGGCTCAAGGAGGCCGGCATGGACTGGTCCATCAAACAAAGCGATGTCATGTTCAACGCCGCCGATGACGGCCTGTTCCTGCGCACTCACGATGGCGCTCAGGTGCTGTATCGCTCCGATACCCTGGCCCCGCTGTCGGTAGTGTCCAATCGCTACAAGGTGGTGCAGCCCGAGGAGGTGCTGCATTTCTATAAAGACCTGGTGCATGCCGGTGGTTTTGAGCTGGAAACCGCCGGTGTGCTCAAGGGCGGTCGCAAGCTGTGGGCATTGGCCAAAACCGGCCAGGCAGACAAGCTCAAGGGGAACGATCACATCAAAGGCTATCTGCTGCTGGCCACCAGTTGCGACGGCACTCTGTGCACCACGGCACAGTTCACCTCGGTACGGGTGGTGTGCAACAACACCCTGCAGGTGGCCGTTGGCCAGAAGGCCGGCGCGGTCAAAGTGCCCCACTCCACCGTGTTCGACCCCAAGCAGGTAAAAGAGGCCCTGGGGCTCGGCCTGTCGAGCTGGGATACCTTCATGCGCGACTTGAAGGCCATGAGTCAACGCCCGGTTTCGCCGGAGGAAGCCCATCGCTTCTTTGCCGAGGTGCTGGACGACCCTTGTGCCACCCAAGCCGACCTGCCGCCCGCCAAGCCGATGCAGCAACTGCTGAGCCTGTACGACGGTGCCGGTATGGGCGCAGACCTGGCTTCCAGCAAGAACACCGCCTGGGGCCTGGTGAACGCCATGACCGAATTTGTGGACCACCATCGCCGTGCCCGCAGTCAGGACAACCGCCTCGACTCCGCCTGGTTCGGGCTTGGCGCTCAACTGAAACAAAAAGCCTACGGCCAGGCCATGGCCCTGCTTTCCTGAATTGATTACCCACACACCCCACATAGGCCCTGCTGGCGCTTGCCAGCAGGGCCTTTATGCGTTTTAGGAGACTCACCATGAAAACTCGTTATTCCCAAGCCCTGCGTCTGGCCGACACCAAGGCCCTCACTCACCAACAATGGCTGGAAGTGCGCCAGTCCGGTATCGGCTCGTCCGATGCGGCGGTGGCCATTGGCATGTCCCCCTACAAGAGCCCCTTGTCACTGTGGCTGGAGAAAACCGGCCGTCGTCCGGCACCGGACTTAAGCAACAACGAAGCGGTATTCTGGGGCACCACCCTGGAGCCGGTGCTGGCTTACGTCTACGCCCAGCGCACCAAGCTCAAGGTGCGTCGGGTCAATGCGGTGCTGCAGCACCCGGAACATCCCTTCATGCTCGCCAACCTGGACCGGGAAGTACTGGGCCACCCGGATGGCGTCGGCACCCTGGAGATCAAGACCGCCGGTTATCACTCCGCGCCCCAGTGGGAGCAGGGCATCCCCCTCGCCTACCAGTGCCAGGTACTGCATCAGTTGGCCGTCACCGGCCATGCCTGGGCCGATGTGGCGGTACTGATTGCCGGGCAGGATTTTCGTATCTACCGCATTAATCGGGACGACGACAAAATTGCCGACCTGATCCAGGGGGAGACCGTGTTCTGGCAGCACGTGGTCAACGACACCCAACCGGAGCCGGACGGTTCGGAAGACGCCGGCCAGGCCCTGCAATCGATCTACCCCGAAGACAAAACACCGGTACTGGATCTGACCGAGTCGGCGGAAATGAACACCCTGTTCTGCCACTTTCTCAGTGCCAAGGAGAAGAAGGAAGAAGCCGAAGCTCGCGAGGCCAGGCTCAAGCAACAACTGCAAGCCGCCCTGGGCGACGCCGGCGGCGCGGTATTCCAGGAAGGAAAGATCAGCTGGAAACGCAGCCGTGATCGGGTGGTGCCCGATATGGAAAAGCTCAGCCATTCCCATCCGGAATGGCTGCAGCAGTGCAGCAAAACCGTGCCCGGCTCACGCCGTTTTACCGTGCAACTGCAAAGGAGCAAGTCATGATCAAGGGACTGGCCATCACGCCACCCATTATCGGGCGGATCAGCATTGGAAAGCTGGTCAACAAAAACGACAAGTGGCTGCCGGAAAAGGACGACAGCTTTACCCTCACCACCCAGGTCCAGAGCCGCAACGGCTGGCTGCTGCACCCGCTGCACCAGCGCTACGCGGAGGGCGCCGCCAACGGCAAGATCCGGGCAATCCCGGTGCGGGTATTGTTCAACGACAGTGAGCTGAACCTGCGGGCCGAGTACAGCGCCTTTGATCGCAGTACCGGGCGGCCGCTGTGCGTGGGCAATGGCGAGACCGCCAAACGCGTGAATGAAGGAGGAATGGAAGAAGTGACTTGCCCGGGGCCGGAGTATTGCCGCTTTGCCCATGAGCAGGGCTGCAAGCTTTATGGCCGCCTGAATCTGCAGGTGGAAGGCCAGAACGACGAACTGGGCAGCTTTATCTTTCGCACCACGGGTTATAACTCGGTGCGAACCCTGGCGGCCCGGCTGCGTTACTTTGAGGCGGTAACCGGTGGCCATACCCGCCATCTGGCGCTGCAACTCAAGCTCAGGGCCAAGAGCACCACCCAGTCCTACCGCACTCCGGTGTATTACGTGGACTTGACCCTGCGCGACGAGGACAACCTGGCAGACGCGGTGCGCGCCGCACTACAGGAGGCAGAGCACTACCGGCAGGCCGGGGTGAACATGGCCAGCCTGGAGCACACCGCCAAGCAGCTGCTGCATAACGGCCAGTTTGAAGACGGTGAAGATGAAGTCCCGCTGTTGCTGGACGAGTTCTACCCGGAGCCAACCGAGCCGCCAGTGCCCGAACCCGACAGCAAACCCGCCACCCTGGTCAAGTCTACCCGCCTGACCAACAAACTGGGCGCCGTCCAGTAACCCCACAACCGTCATTATCTGTCCACTGCGCGTCGCCCCCGGGCGGCGCTTTTTTATGCCTGGAGTGTGTTATGAGTGAAAAACGCTTTATCGCCGGCGAGCAGGCCGGCACCTACCTGGCCCCCGGTCCGGTGACCGAGGCCGACATTCTGCACATGGCCCACAAGCTGGCCCGCCGGCGGCTGGCCAAGGGCCGGGTACTCGACGCCCCGAGCAAAACCTTTGAGGCGCTGCGTACCCTGCTGCAGGAATGCGAGCACGAAATCTTCGCGGTGGTGCTGCTCGACAACCAGCACCGCATCCTGCGCTTTGAACAGCTGTTTCGCGGCACCATCGACGCCGCTAGCGTCTATCCCCGGGAGGTGGTCAAGCTGGCCCTAGCCTGCAACGCGGCCGCCGCCATCTTTGTGCATAACCACCCGTCCGGCAACCCCGAACCCAGCCGGGCGGACGTAGCCATTACCCAGCGCCTGCGCGATGCCCTCAGCCTGGTCGACATCCGCACCCTGGATCATGTGATTGTTGGCCTGGAAGGCTGCGTGTCTCTGGCGGAGCGCGGCCAGATTTAACCCAAGGAGCCCCCATGGAGTTCAACCCGAATGAGCTGGAGCCCCAGTTCAACGAGCAACGGTTCTGGCGCAAACTCAGGGCCAACCTGCGTCGGGCAGGCAAGGAAGTGATCCGCCACTGCCTGTGCCTGCACTACGCGGCCCAAAAGCCGCAGACCCCGCTCTGGGCCAAGACGGTAGTGTACGGTGCCCTGGCCTACTTCCTTATCCCGCTGGATGCCATTCCGGATACAATTTTCGTGATTGGCTACAGCGACGACCTGGCGGTGCTGAGCGCCGCCCTGGTCACCATCTCGCTGTACGTGGATGCCGAGGTAGAGCGGCAAGCCGACCGCAAGCTGCGGGAGTGGTTTGGATAGATAAACTGAAAAAGCGGCGGTGAGTCGCTTTTTTTTGTTTGATTGATTTTAAAAAATAACATTTCATTGTATTAATATGCAACCAGCTTCAACCTGGCATAAAGCTGCCCTGGCATTACGCTCCTTGGTCAGGGTGAGAGCGTGAACATTTTGTTAAAAAACCAAGGTGTTCATGCTCACTGCGCCGCCATTGCCCTCAGC